>NZ_AUIQ01000016.1 GCF_000423785.1 Tetragenococcus muriaticus DSM 15685
TTAGAAGATATGGGTTATAATGTAAACATCACACCTTTAGATAATGCTGTAATGTGGGAAGCAGTAGCTAATGGTGAATCTGATGGTATGGTTGCAGGTTGGCTACCAGTGACTCACGAAGCACAATACGAAGAATTTGGAGACCAAGTGGAAGACTTAGGTCCAAACTTGCCAGACGCAGCTCAATTAGGAATTGTTGTACCTGAATATATGGATGTAGATTCAATTGAAGACTTGGATGACCAAGTACCAGACCAAGAAATTATCGGTATCGAACCAGGTGCTGGTGTAGTTGCTGCGGCTGAAGATACAGTAGATACTTATGATAACTTGTCTGATTGGGAAGTAACTCCTTCTTCTAGTGGTGCGATGACCTCACAATTGGGTAGTGCGATTCAAAATGAAGATCCAATTGTGATTACTGGTTGGTCGCCACATTGGATGTTCTCTCGTTACGATTTAAAATATCTTGAAGACCCAGAAGGAACCATGGGGGATGCTGAAAGTATTCATACAATGGTTCGCGAAGGGCTAGAAGATGACATGCCAGAGGTTTATAGCATATTGGATAACTTCGAATGGACCGAAGATGATATCAACGAAGTAATGCTAGAAATTGAAGATGGTACTGACCCAGAAGAAGCTGCTAGTGATTGGATTGAAGATAACCAAGATAAAGTCAACGAATGGGTAGAAGAATAAAACTAAAAAAAATCCTTTCAAGCGTCTCAAAGGACGTCTTGAAAGGATTTTTTTATTTATTTTGTTCGAAATGGTCATTAAGCGTTTGGATTTCTTTTTTTGCTTTTAACATAGAAGTAAACCAAATCACTAGATAGATCATAAAGAATATAAGAGTAAATTCTAGTAGTACTCCTAGATCTAAGGTAATCCATCCAGCTAAGACAGCTAAAGGCAAAAAGACCAAGTAAGTGACAATAAAGTGGGTTAAAGTCATCTTTAGTATACTCCAATCAGTGTCCGAAAAAATTAAATTCCCTAATGAAAAAATACAACCCATAGCTGACCAAAGAGCAATAGCAGCTAGGAAAGCGTATAATTCATTTGAAAAGTAGTTGATAAACTCGGGTGTTGCAGGTTGATAAATTTCCCCACCGTAGTAAAAAGAGTAGCCAATGGAAAGAGTTAATCCAATAAAAATTCCAACGATAACACCAGCTAATAAACGGAAAGTAACTTTTTTCAACATAGGAATCGCTCCTTTACTTTTTTTAGATACCTCTTGGATGAGCTTGTTTTTTCTCCATTTGTTAAGTGAATAAGAATTAACCCACTTTTTGTTAGTTCGAAATGTTGAATATAATTTAAATTCACAATTTCAGTATTAGAAATACGGACGAAAAAATCAGGTAATTGTTCTTCGAGTTCATATAAACGAAATTGGATAATAAACTCTTCTTGCACTGTGTGACCATAGACTTTCTTTTGACTTGAATAGAAATTGACAAAATTACTGACGGGAATGCGATAGCTTTTATCCTGTTTTTTTCCAATTAAGAGAGCAGATGTTTTCTCGATGTAGGCAACAATTTCATTTATTTGTTTCGTTTGTGCTTGTGTCTTTAAAATGATTCTCTCTTTTTCTATTTGCTTATCGATTTCTAATTGTACTTTCATTCCTATTCCCTCCTTTGAAATAAGCATAAGTTATTTTTCTTTAAAAGTATATAGATTATAGACGGTCGGTAGATTTTAGAAGATAAGTGAATGTGATTTTATTATTTAAAGATCAAACAAAGACGTTTACTTTTTTCTTCGATTCATTTATTATGAAGCTGAAATAATTATTAACAGGAGGGAAGTATAGCATGACTGCATCTATGAGATTGCGTTTTTTACTTTTGAATAAATAACTAAATAAAAAATTCAAAAGTCTTAGGAATAGCGATTTCAAGGGATGAGTGTATACTTTTCTAATAAATATAAATTGAAATGGCAAGGATAGTTCTGTAAAAAGACTATCCTTTTTTGTGTGCTCATTTTTCCTTTTCCTAAGTAAGAAAGGGAATTTATCATGGAAAACTTAACTGTTAAATTAACAAATATAAAACAAAATTTTGGAGCAAAAGAAGTTCTATCAATCAAAGAACTGTCTGCTTATGAAAATGATCGCATTGGTATTATTGGAGAAAATGGTCAAGGGAAATCGACTTTACTACAAATTATCTATGGAGATTTAACCCCAGAAGGAACCGTCCAAAAAGAAATTGAATTTAATTATTTTCCACAAATAGCAGAAATTGATGAATTATTTCATATAGATACGCTTGATTGGGAATTGGTCAGTCAATTTGGCATACCTAAAAATAATGTTCAAACCTTCAGCGGAGGCGAAAAATCAAAGTTTCGTTTGGCTCAAATTCTTTCAACTTATCAAATGGGGCTATTACTAGATGAGCCCACAACTCATCTTGACCAAAGAAGTGTTAAGAAATTGGTGGAAGAATTACGTTATTATTATGGAACATTGCTTTTTGTTAGTCATGATCGTTACTTTTTGAATCAATTAGCTGATAAAATATGGGAAGTTCAAGATGGTAAAGTGGCTGAGTATGAAGGTAACTACGATGCTTACAAACAACAAAAAGAGTTAGAAGAAATGGAAAAGAGACGCGAAACTGAAAACTATCTGCAAGAAAAAAGACATTTAGAAGCAGCGATTGCCAAAAAGAAAGCACAAGCAGAAAAAGCAAATAAAGTTTCGAATAAGAAGAAACAACAAAGCATTCGACCAGATCGTTTATCTTCTTCCAAACAAAAAGATACTGTTCAAAAGTCGATTCAAAAATCTGCGAAATCTATGGAGTCACGTTTATCTAAATTACAAGAAGTAACTCCTAATAAACAAAAGACAGAGATTATTTTTCCGACGCCACAATCTGTAGAAATTCATAATAAGTATCCTATTCGTGGGGAAAATCTAACGTTAATGGCAGGTAATAAGATGATTTTAAACCAAGTAGATTTTCATTTTGGGCTAGGAAAGAAAATCGCGATTATAGGAGATAATGGGGGTGGTAAAACTACGCTACTAGATTCTATTGTAACTAATAAAGAAGGTATTGTTTTATCACCTAAAGTCGTATTTTCTATTTATCGACAAATGGATTATAAATTATTTGGAGAAGAAACGATTTTGTCTTTTCTGATGAAGCACACAGAATATCCAGAAAGCCTGGTTCGTAGTATTTTAAATCACTTAAATTTCGCACAGTTTGAGTTAAATAAGCCACTATCTGCTTTAAGTGGCGGCGAGGCTACAAGATTATCTATTGCCTTGGTATTTACGCGTTCTTCTAATGTATTAATCTTAGATGAACCGACCAATTTTATTGACTTATCGACCATTGAAGCATTGGAAAAACTAATGACTAACTACAAGGGGACAGTGCTGTTTACTTCGCATGATCCCTATTTTGTAAAGGAAGTAGCTGATGAAATTTATATGATAAAAAATGGGAAATTGCATGTGGCTTCAAAGGAAAGCATTTGACCCTCTTTTCTTTAAACATTAAGATAAATAGAGATAGTTTATTAAAAACAGGAAAAGGAGAGCTACGATGAAAGCTGTCACAATCACGGAAAATAATGAAATTGAAGTCAAACAACGGGAAGCGCCTCAAGCAAGTGTAGGAGAAGTCCTTGTTAAAGTCCAAGCTGCTGGAATGAATAATGCGGATGTCATGCAAAAAATAGGAGGTTATCCAGCTCCTGTCGATGCCCCGGCTGACATTCCTGGGTTGGAATTTGCTGGAGACATCGTGGAATTAGGTCCGCAAACAGAACGTTTTTCTCTTGGTGATCATGTCATGGGTTTAGTTAGTGGGGGCGCACAGGCAGAAATTATTGCTGTGAATGAACGCTTTTTAATGTCAATGCCTGATTCTTTAAGTTGGCAAGAAGCGGGCAGTTTTCCAGAAGCTTTTATTACCGCTCATGATGCTTTAGCAACCAAAGGGAACTTGCGTCCTGGAGAACGTGTACTGATTACTGGAGCAGCTGGTGCTGTGGGAGTTGCCGCTATACAAATTGCAAAGGTAATAGGTGCCCAAGTAGTTGCTTCTGTACGAAATCCTGATACTAGAGAAAAGACGAAAAAGTTAGGAGCGGATGAAGCTATTGCGCCAGATGAAATGCAAGACTATGGACTTTATGATGTCATTATAGAACTAATCGGTGCGGCAGATTTTGAAGCAAACATAGATGCGTTGCGTTATGGTGGAAGGATTGTTTGTATTGGTTTTATGAGTGGCGCTGAAGCAAATGTGGATATATCTAAACTTGCCTTTAAACAAGCCGCTATTTATGGGACTTCATTACGCAAAAGACCTAAAGAAGATAAAGCAATAGCTATTCGAGCAGTTGAAAAAGAAATTCTGCCTTTTGTTGAAAATAAAGAAGTGATCGTACCGTTATATGCTACTTACCCACTAGATGATGGGAAAAAAGCTTACGACGAGTACAATCAAAAGGGGAAATTTGGTCAAATAGTATTGGTCAATGAATAATAGTAAATGAAAAAGTACTTGAACCGTTCTTAAGTGGTTCAAGTACTTTTTTATAGGCTTCGGTACATAATATACATATCGGAATAAATCCCATCTTTTAAACGAAATCCTGAAGGAATAGTTCCAACAATCCCAAAGTTAAATTTCTCATAGGTGTGGATGGCTGCTTTATTAGAAGCGACAACGGCATTAAACTGCATCCCTTGAAAGCCTGATTCTTTTGCTCGTTCGAGTGAGTCTTGGACTAAGTGAGGGAAAATTTTCTTTCCACGAAAGGCTTTATTCATACAATAACTTGTGTTGGCTACATGGTTGCAACGACCGATGTTATTAGGATGGGTTATGTAAAAACCTGCGACTTCGTTTTCGATAATGATGCTTCTTACAATGGTTTGTTCCATCAGATAGTTTTCAAAGGCATCTTGCGTGAATAACTCCTCTCCTGGAAAGGCATTGCCATCTTCTAATATATCATTCCAAATAGCCGTCATTTGTGCAAGATATTTAGGATGATAATTTTCAAAGGTAAACATAAACATACTCCTCCATTTTTAATAATCGTATTGTATCATGTTTACAAATGGTAAAAAATGGCTGGCATTTAGAGAGAATTTATAATGTAGCTGCGATTTCTGTATCGATAATTAAATGATCGACAACATCACGTTTTAATAAATGTTGAATACTAGGTGCTTTTTCTTTACCCGAAGCGACAACAACAACTTCTTTGATAGATCTTAAATCTTCCAAAGTAACACCGATCATTTTCTGCGAGATATTTGTCATTACGGACTCTCCATCTTGATTAAAAAAAGTGGCTAATAGATCTCCAATGACGTTCTTTTCTTTCATTTGTCGAATATCTGTGTCATTAAAATAACCCAAATACCGATAAGAGGAGGATTCTATCGGATTACCAACTGCTGTAACTGCCATATCGACGTTTTTTCCTTTATCGATAATATCTTGGATAAATTGTGATTGCTCAAAAGTTTGTTTCATTTCTAAACTTTCAGCAATGGCAGGGGCATAAAAATAATCAACGTGACAATTATACTTTTGGGCTAGGGTGAACGCTAAATGGTTGGATTGATTTTTAACATCTGTTACATCAATACCACCGATTAACGGTACGATCGATAAGTCTCCAAAATTATGATAACTTGCTGCTTCGACAAAGCGATTGAGCGTACTCCCCCAACCAATTCCCAAGCTTTGGATTCGTTTCAAATTGTTTTCGACAAAAGTGGCACATAAATTCCCCACTTCTTGTTTGACTTCTTCTTTAGATCCCGTGGCTGAAGAAATACGTACGGTTTGTAAACCATATTTTCGAGCTAAGAGCTCTTGTTGCTCAAAATTCATAATTTCTGAATCTTGAATAGAAATTTTCACTACCCCACGTTCAACCGATTCTTTAAGCAAAGCTGCCACTGTAGGTCTAGAAACGCCGAGTTGTTTTGCTATATCTGTCTGATTGACATTTTCTTTGTAAAAAAGTAAGGCAGCTTTTAACATCATTTGATCTCTATTCATCATTATCTCCTAAAATCTATCTGTTTTTATTTATTGTAACATGTTTTCCAAGTGAAAATTAACTTATCATTTGGCAAAACTCTATTGACATTTCTTTTTATACTAATTATACTTAATTATGACAAATGTAAAATTATTTTACAAATGGAAAGGATGATAGAGGATGGAAATACAAGCACCGTTTTTTGCTTTTAATCCCAAATCTTATTTTTATGGAGAACAGCTTTTAGCATTAGCCAAAAAAGCAGACGAATTAGCTGAAAAGTATCCGTATATGACAATTTTTGTGACAGCTCCCTATGCAGACTTAGCCAATATTGCCAAGCAAACGAAACATATCATTGTTACGGCTCAACATATGGACGGTATGGAGCCTGGACGAGGAATGGGGGCAGTGTTACCTGAATCTATTGCCGCTGCAGGAGCAGGCGCCGTTTTTTTAAATCACGCTGAGCGTCCTTTGCAGTTGACTGAGTTAGTTTCTGCTATCAAAAAAGCTAAAAAACTAGAAATGAAAACAATTGTATGCGCTAACTCGATAGAGGAAGCTCGTTCGATCGCATTACTTAAACCAGACATTTTACTTTGTGAACCTACAGAATTAATTGGAACTGGAAAAACAAGTGATGAAGACTATATCCAAAAAACCAATCAAGCGATTAAAGAAATTGACTCAGAGATTTTTATTTTGCAGGCTGCAGGAATAAGCACACCAGAAGATGTCTATCACACCTTACAATTAGGTACAGATGGTACGGGTTGTACTAGCGGGATTACCAAAGCAGTTTCACCCGAAAAGACATTGGGTGACATGATAGAAGCTGTTAATCAAGTGTATAAAGAAAGCGTGGGAAAATAAATGCAGGTAAAACACGATGCTTTAAAGATTGAATCTAATGGCACTAGAGTAACCTATACAGATATTACAGAAATGATAAAAGAAAAAATCCAAGAAGCAGGCATTCAAGATGGATTTTGCGTGGTTAGTTCGCAACATACGACATGTTCGGTTATATTTGAAGAATTTGTTCATGATAAGGACTGGAATGGCGATGAATTATTACAAGTTGATTTGAATCATATCTTAGAAAAAATCATTCCTAGACAATTAACTGAAAGCGATTACTTATATCCTGGAGAGAAACATGTTCAATTTTTAGAAGAATTATCGCAACAAACGCCAGGTTACCCCAATGATTTAACAACCATTTTAAATGCAGATGCCCACATGAAAGCTTCTCTTTTCGGATCAAATGAGACACTAATTATAAAAGATGGTAAACCGCTAATTGGTTCTGTGGGATATATTTATTTTGTAGATTGGGATCAAAATAGAAAACGTCAGCGAACTTGTAATTTAATGATGATGGGCAATTAAAAAAGGAGAAAAATAATGTTAGTAAATGCTAAAAAGATATTACTTTATGCCAAAAAAGAAAATTTTGCGGTGCCAGCGACAAATTTCATCGATTTAGATACAGCGCGTTCTTATGTTACTGTGGCTCAGCAAAGAGGTTTACCTTTAATACTTGCTTACGCTCAATCTCATAACAAACTGATCTCACTTGAAGAAGCCGCTTTGATTGGAAAATTTTTAGCTAAAAAAAATGATGTCCCTATTGTTCTTCATTTAGACCATGGCGAAGACACGGATTTTATTTTTCAAGCGATTGATTTAGGCTTTACTTCAGTTATGATTGATGCTTCAAGTGCGCCCTTTCAAGAAAATATAGCAACGACAAAAAAAGTCGTTGATTATGCTCATCAGTATGATGTTACGGTCGAAGCAGAACTAGGTCATGTAGATTCTAATGATTTTTCCGAATCGCCAACGGTTACTGATTCAATCTACACTGAAGTAGAAGACGTACTAGAATTTGTAGATAAAACGAACGTTGATTCTTTGGCAATTTCAATCGGAACAGCTCATGGTATTTATAAAGGAACACCTCAAATACACTTTGACCGACTAGAAGAAATTGATCGAATGACAAAAGTTCCGTTGGTATTGCATGGAGGATCTTCGAGTGGAGATACGAATTTGAATCGCTGTGCAACTCATGGTATTAGTAAAGTAAACATTTTTTCAGATTTCATTCATGAAGCATTTTCTGTAATTCATAAAAAAGAGCCTGAAGATTACCTAGAGCTAAAAACATTAGTAAATCAAACTATGGAAGAAGTATTAAATCATTATTATGATGTTTTTGAAACAAAATCGATAAAGTAATCAAAAATTAAATTTGTAGAAAAGCCACGAAAATGCATTGTGTCAATATTTTTGTGGCTTTTTTTATAGAAATTGCAAAATATGTTAATTCTTTGATAGAAAACTCTTTTAAAATGAGGCAAATAAAGTTATGATATGGCAGGTGGAAAAAGAACAAAGTCTCGGGGGTGAATATTTTGCAATTTCGAGAAGCAAATGAAACAGATCTAACAAGGATTGCTCAATTATTAGCGGATGCCTTTTTAAATTATCCTTTGTTTACCATTATTGAAGCAAACAAAACACAAAGACATCAATTGATCTATGAGATTTATTACATTAATGCAAAATTGTATATGACAAAACATAAGTGTTTTGTGATTATGCAAGGTCAGGATTTAGTCGCTGTGGCATTGTTGAAAGATTTAAAAAACAATCAAGAAGAATTGTTGGATTATTTCCGAATGGGTTTTTACCCCCTTTTTAAGCAAAAATTATTAGCCAAAACAATAAAATATTTAAAGTTGATCTATAGTATCAATGACCTTATGCCCCAAAGACAGGACGAAAGTTGGTACTTAGACACTTTTGCTGTCTCGAAAAAGGCTCAAGGACTAGGGATCGGTAGTAAGGTATTACAAGACGATATTTTTTCTTATATACAAACTCAAGGCGGCGGAAACTTATTTTTAGCTACTAATACCAAGTTAAATCGAAAATTTTATCAAAAAAATGGATTTGCGGAATATCAGGAGAAAGAACTAAAATTAGGTAGCCATGTTGTTAAGGATTGGGGCTACTATAAGAAAATAACTGCTTAAAAAATGGGCTCTTACTTGTTTACCTTGTAAGAGCCCATTTTTTTGTTTGTGCTGGAGTGGAAATACTTTAATAAACCATAAATTTCCTTTATACTTATCCATGCCTTCAGTTATTGTATGGGTATTTATTAACTAGCAAATAAACTATATTTTAGGGGATAAAAAATAAAGGAGTGATGGTGTTTGGACGTGGTAAGTATTATCAATGCTATAGGGTCTGTTGGTACACTTGTTATGGCGGTTTTTTATTTAATTCTAGGCTCTGTGCAGCTTTATCAGATGCGCATAAGATTCTATTCTGCACTTGGGTTTGAACAAACATTTATTGTTAATGACAACGGAAATCTTAAACTACAGAGCGCAAGAGATTTGGTAAGAGGAACCGATGAAGGAATTAATTACTTCAACCTATATAATATAGGTGGAGGTACAGCAAAAAGTATCAATATTAGAATTTACTTGAATCGAAATATGGTATTACAAGAAAAATATGTGCATATTCTTCCTGGTGATGAAAGTTATTTACTCCCTGTGAATGACCGTGTACATGAGGGTTTAAACCAAGCGCTACTAAAAGATCGTGAAAAAGCCGAATTGACGATTACGATGGATTATAAAAGTAGTATTAGTCAAAAGTGGCAACATACAGCATTGGTTGCTCAATTTGACACATTTAGCGATAGTGAAAAGGGACGAACAATCTTTGAGGCTCAATTTGTCAACATTGATAGCGAGAGCTATAATGATAACAAAAGAAAATAAATGGCTAAAAAGTCTAATA
This sequence comes from Tetragenococcus muriaticus DSM 15685, assembly GCF_000423785.1. Taxonomy (GTDB): domain Bacteria; phylum Bacillota; class Bacilli; order Lactobacillales; family Enterococcaceae; genus Tetragenococcus; species Tetragenococcus muriaticus. The sequence goes on from NZ_AUIQ01000016.1 coordinate 9,877, forward strand.
AGTAAATAGTAAAAAAGGTAAGTATTAACCTGCAATTTTGTAATAAATTGTGGGTTATTTTTCTGCTTTAATCTATGGTTAGAAGAGGAAAAACCAATGAATAATATGATTGAAACAAAACAGTTAACGAAGAGATTTAAGCATAGGGGGGATTAAATCTTGAATTATCAAAAATAAACACCACTGGAAAAATATTATGGATGGTGCCAAAGTCGTCGGTGCAAAAGGAACCATGTTTTTATTTAAACAAATGCGCTGAGATAAAATGAAGGGAAATTTTGTTTTCTAGCCTTTATTATGGCAAAAAATAAGAAAAAATGGATGGTTATTGCTGGTAGTTTATGGGGGTTTCACATATAATAAGAGTAGAAAAAATAATATAATTACGAACGCTTTTCATTGTTTCTAAGAGTAATATAACAGGGTCTTTGCTTTTTACTTGCAAAAAAAGAATGTCTTAAAGTAAGCTAAAATAGCAAGTGATATAAAATAAATGAGGAGGAATAAGTATGGCAAACCAATCAGAAGAATTTGCTTCAACGCAAGAGAATACACAAGTTTCCGGTGAACTAACCTTTAATGATAAAGTGGTTCAAAAAATCATTGGAATTGCAATGGAAAAAATAGATGGTTTATTAAATATCAAAGGTGGCTTCTTCTCATCTGTTGCTGGCAAAGTTGCTAATACGGATAATGTAACAGCTGGGATTGATACAGAAGTTGGGAAAAAACAAGTGGCTGTAGACATGGAAATTATTTGTGAATATGGTAAAGATGCAGCCAAAATCTATGATGAAATTAAACAAGTTGTGTCAACAGAAGTGAAAAAGATGACACATTTAGATGTTATCGAAATTAATGTCAACGTTGCAGACATCCAAACGATTGAAGAGTATGAACAAAACAAAGAAACTTTGCAAGATAAAGCAAGTGAAGCTGCTGACTCTGTTAGTAATTACGCGTCTGAACAGACCGAACAAGCGACAGAAAAGATCAATGAGGGTGTCGAAAAAGCAGAAGAGAAAACCGAACCAAACGTCCAATAATTGTAAAATTGGAATCCTAAGAGAGGGCTTGGAATAGTTAATAAATGTGAAAAGTGCTCTCTTTTTTGTTTTAATATGAGCTCAATGTCAGAGAGGGTGAAGTTATGGGAAAAGGGTGGAAATTTGTTGCTAGTATTTTATCATTAGCATTATTAGTTACCTTATTTTCTGTATTTATTGAAAACCAACAGGCAGTCCAGTTACCCGTTTATTTTATTTCAATGGATGATTATCCACTTGTTGGTCCTTACGCACAGCCGATTTTATTTTGGCTAAGCGTTGGATTTATGGTTATTACAGTGTTGTTTTTGATTGTGATCCTTTTTTATCCGAAGAAGCGGAATACATTAATCATTGATCATGAGAATGGGACGTTAAAAGTTCAAAGAAGAGCGATCGAAAATTTTGTATTAAAAATTGTGCAAAAGGAACCATTTATTGAAAATCCTACGGTAAGAGCAAAAATGACTAAGAAAAAAATAAAAATCAAAATTGCCGGTCATTTACGGAAGTCTATGAGCATTTCAGATAAGCAAAATGCTTTAGTAGAGGAAGTCAAAAATGAAGTGACTACTTTGATAGGAACGACGGATAATATCAAAACAGAAGTCAACTTGCAAAATTACTGGAAAGAAAACACGAATAGTGGAAGAAAAGTAGAATAGGAGGTTGTCGCATGCAAGAATTATTTCAGCGTTATCAATATGGCATCTTTGGTGGCGGAATTGGTTTAGTATTGGCAATTCTTCTATTGACGATCGGCTTTTTAAAAACTTTATTAGTTATCGTTTGTGTCTTTTTAGGTGCTTATATTGGTCTTTATTTAAATACCATTGGTTTTTTTGACCGCTTTAAAAAATAAAAATATTGGAGGAACAAAATATGGAAAATAAAACAAACAGCTCAGTAAATCAACAAGTACCAGGAGAACTAACTTTTTCTGATAAAGTGATTCAAAAAATTATCGGCTTTGCTTTAGCAGATATTGATGGACTACTAACCATTGATGGTGGTTTCTTCTCAAATATTGCTGAAAAATTAGTGAATACGAACAATGTGACGACGGGTATTCAGACAGAGGTAGGAAAAAAACAAGTGGCTGTTGATATGGATATTGTTGTTGAATTTGGTAAGGATATTAGAAATATCTATGATGAAGTAAAAAACGTGATTTCAAATGAGGTTAACAGTATGACCCATTTAGACGTGGTAGAAGTTAACGTCAATGTAGTGGATATTAAATCACAAGAAGAGTACGAAGAAGATAGTGAAACAGTTCAAGATAAAGTAAGTGATGCAGCTAGTTCAACAGGGCAATATATTTCAAAGCAAACGAGCAAAACAACAAGAAAAGCACAAAATGAAGTTCAAGAAAGAACAGAGCCGCGCGTAGAATAAAAAATACTGGTGTGTAAATAATAAGCAGGAGGAGTCTTCTGGAGACTTTTCCTGCTTATTTGTTGATAAATTCTTTGTTTGCTGTAAGAGTTTTCCAATGTAGTGTTTTGATGATTAGCCAATGTAATAAACACCATGAAATAGTGAACTTTTTTCTATGTACAAATGCATCGTTTAATATTATTATAAGTAGTTGATGTTTGCATCATATCAATTTATAATAATCTTTTAAAGTCAATGGTTCATATGACTCATTTAAAGGCAATGGATTTTAGACAGGAGGAAAAGTGGAAAATGGAATTACAAGGGCTTTTAAGAGAAATTGCAGAAAAAGGTGTGCTTTACCCAAATACTGAGGCTATTCAAATGATGGATAAAGTATCTAATGAAGCGCGGGAATTATGTACGAAACTTAATACAGGAGTTTATACGGATGAAGAAATTCGACAGCAAATGTCTCAGATCACGGGAAAAGAATTAGACGAAAACTTTGCTTTATTTTTACCCTTTACTACTGATTTTGGAAAAAATATAAATATTGGGAAAAATGTATTTATTAACTCCGGATGTCGTTTTCAAGACCAAGGCGGTATTGTTTTAGAAGACCAAAGTTTACTTGGGCATAATGTGGTTTTAGCGACGATTAACCATGATTACGATCCAGATAACCGTGGCACGCTGCATTTAGCTCCTGTTGTGCTAAAAGAAAAAACTTGGATTGGATCAAATGTAACCATTCTTCCTGGCGTAACTGTTGGGGAAAATTCAGTTGTTGCTGCAGGTTCTGTCGTAACGAAGGACGTGGCTCCTAATACGGTTGTAGGGGGTAATCCAGCTAAATTTATTAGTCATTTAGAAGATAAATTAAAATAAGAAAAACATTTTATTTGGTGAAGCAACAGCAAAGTTATTAGCTAGTCGCGGTGCGAAATTGGTTTTAGGCGCACGACGTGATGAAAATCTAAAAGAAATCACTGAGGCAACCAAAGAAGATGGGGGCGAAGCGACCTAAAATGCTTTTTAGTAAAGGGTTCATTAGCTAGTCAAAAATTTAAGGGCAGGGCAGTATGGATGGTTATTCTAACGACGTTATTGATGTTTGCAAAGGCAAGTTTTTGAATCATTTACAGGCTATGATTTTGTATATTACTTGTTTTAAAAAAAGGCGTTTTTTAGCAAAAAATTTGGACGAACGTTTGTAATATGTTATCCTGAAAAAGATTAAATAAAAGAGGATATTTTTATGAAACGTTTAAAAATAACAACAATTGTCTTAGCATCTACTATGCTATTGATGGGGTGTACTCAACAAACAGATTCTGAAAATAATGAAGATAACGAAGTAGCCGCCACTTCTGAAACGGTCGAAACAACAGAAGAAGCTAGTACAGAAAGTGCTAGTTCAGATGAACAGTCAGAAACAGAGGAGGCTACAGAAGAAACTTCTACTGAAGAATCATCAACAGAATCGTCAACTACTGAAAGTGTAGAGGCGGAAAATAATGTTGCTGAATTAGAAGAAGGGCCTGAATTGCAAGATACGATTGACAATGTGGAAGATTTGAACGTCGAAACTGCGACAGATAACCCTAATAAAAGAGTATTGTTATTTACTGGCGAAGACGAACAACAACCTCAATATAAAAGTGTATTTATTAAACAACAGAACCGTTTGAAGATCATTGACACTGTTAACGACGATCTTTTAATGAATCAAGTCATTGATTAATTAAAAATTACTTTTCATTCTAATGAAGATAAAAAAGAAAAATATTCTTCAAAAATAGATAATAAAAGCCGGACTTACGAGAAATTATGACTAGTTTTCGTAAGTCCGGCTTTTTCTTTATAAGGATCAGAAAACGAATTTTAGATGAAACATGTTATAATATAGATATATCTGGAAGCTTGTGTGATGGAATACATCAAAATTAAAAATGTCCAGCAAAATAATTTGCAAGAAGTATCAGTTAAAATCCCCAAAGTACCAACTAAGCGTGGTAACAGGCGTTTCTGGTTCTGGGAAATCTTCTCTTGTATTTGATACTTTTGAAATTGAAGGTGGGAGATTGACTTTTTCTGGAACAGTTGAAGAATTAGAAAAAGCTCAACACACAGTGACCGCTCCTTTATTTGACAGCAGGGAAAACTGAATTGCAGACCAAAAGGATGAGGAAATTGAGTAATAATAAAATGACCTTCCACTTGCTTAAAGAAGATAACAATGAATTAGCTCAAGCTATAAAGTTGTTTGTTGAAACTTTTAAAACAGAAACAATTACCGCTCATACGTATAATTTTAACCATGAGCTGACGGAAAAACAGTACTATAAAGCTTCTTTATTAAACGCTAAGCTTTGTATCAAGCAAGGACACGATATCATCATTGCTAAAATTAACGACACTATGGTAAGAGTTTCTATTATAAAAAAAGTACCTCAAAATTCTTTGTTTGACACATTAAGAATCATTTTCCCAGAGGCTTTCAAGTTACTCCCATTATTAACAAAAATAAATTATAGAAATGCATTTTCTATGAGCAAAACAATGAAATTAACCTATCCTTTAAAAGAAAACTATGTCACTTTAGCGGCAATTGCTGTGACTTCAGATTATCAAGGAAAAGGTGTGGGTAAACAATTGTTAAATGAAATCCACCAACGATATAAGAAAGATTTCGAGTCGATTTACTTATATACAGCGGACGAAAAAAATAAGGACCTTTATTCACACATTGGTTATGAAATGGTTGAGCGTAAACAAGCAAGTCATTTTAGCGTCTATCATATGATTTATCGATTTTAGATAAGAAGAGTAAAAAAGGAAGGTATGAATGTTTTATAATTTAAAAGAGAGCTTAGAAAAGCCAGCCCTTTATACAAAATCAAAAGAAGCTTTTTGGGATGATGAATATATCTCGAAACAAATGCTAAAAGCACATTTAGACCCGGATGTTTCTGGTGCGAGTCGCAAACTTTCTTTTATCGAACAATCTGTGTCTTGGATCAAAGAAAAAATTCCGGCACAAACCTATCCCGAACTACTTGATATAGGTTGCGGCCCAGGAATATATGCAGAAAAGATTGCTTTAGAGAATTATCAAGTAACGGGCGTTGACTTTTCCAAGCGATCGATTGATTATGCCAAAAAGTCCGCCCAGCAACATGGCTTAGCAAATACTTATTATTATCAAGATTATTTAGCAATGGATTTAAAGCAAAGCTTTGATTTAGCTACATTAATCTATTGTGATTATGGGGCTTTATCGACTAAGGATCGTCAAACTTTACTGCATAATATTTATCAGCATTTAAAACAAGGTGGGAAATTATTACTTGATGTCTTTTCCCAAAAATTTTATCAACAATTTCAAGAAGAACAAAAGTGGGAAAACTGTGAAAACGGAGGTTTTTGACGTCCAGATGAGTATATTGCATTGTACGGAAATTATAAGTATTCGAATGATGTTACTTTAGAACAAACTACGATTGTTTCAGATACAGAAATCACACCTTATTATGTGTGGAATACTTGTTTTACAAAGGACGCATTGATACAAGAAATGCAAGAAGCTGGTTTTGAGTTTTGTGAAATTTTTAGCGATGTTACTGGACGAGCTTATAATGAAGAAAATGAGACGATGGCTATTATTGTAGAAAAAAATTAGTAAAAAAATTTAGGAGGTCAAGTGTATGAGAAAGTGGGTTATTTGGTTAATAAGTGTCGTGGGTATTGAATTGACTGGGATTATTTCCGGATTTTTTGCAGGAGATATCCAAAGTGTTTATCAACAATTGCAAAAACCGCCTCTTTCGCCACCAGGAGATATTATTGGAACAATCTGGACTATTTTATATGCGTTAATGGGAACTGCGCTGTTCTTGTTGATTATCTCTAAAGTTTCTAAGAAGATGAAGGTTGCAGCCATTATGCTTTTTGCGATACAACAAATATTGAATTTTTCGTGGAGTATTTTATTCTTTGGCGGAAATCATTATTGGATCGCTAGTCTTGTAATTATTCTACTTATTACCATGATCATTTTCTGTATGCGCGTATTTTATTATATCAATAAAGCAGCAAGTTTTCTATTTGCCCCTTATTTCATTTGGTGTTTTTATGCTGGATACTTATGCTTAGGGCTAGCTATTTTAAATTAGAAAAAAGGAAGGAAAAAGCCAGTTATCGTGCTTTTCCTTCCCTTTTTATTTATTTTCCTCTTTGGTTTCTAACAAAGCTAATAGGTGATCGATTAACTTTTTCATATCTTTAACATTATCGATCATATTAGAGAAATAATAATAGTTTTTAGTTCCTTCGCTGCGGATAGATACAATGTTTGCTTGTTTTAAAATATTTAAATGGTGGGAAACGGCAGGTCTAGATAATTGAGTAATTTCAGTTAGATCGATAACACGTAATCCATCACAAGATTCTTGTTCTAGTAAAGTCATAATAATGAGCTGTCTTTTTTCGTCGCCTAAAGCTAAAAGAAAATTCCTGGTATCAACAAACTCTGCTTTTAATTGTTGTAAATCTTGTTTTTCCATGATGTACCTCTCTTTAGTTTATTCGTTCAATTCATTGAACCATCGTTTGTTTTGATTGTCAAACTTTTGTTTAATATCTCTTGCTATATTGAGTAATAACAAAAACAAAGTTGTTGACTTATTTTCAAAAAAAGCATAGGATAAATTTCGTAAATTCAATGGTTTAAACCTTTGAACGATTAGGAGGAAAAAGAGTGACACAAACAATGAAAGCAATGGGAATTTCTCAATATAAACAAGAAAAATTAGAAGAACTAACCTTACCGCTACCAGAAATTTCGGAAAATGAAGTGTTGGTAGAAATTGTAGCCGCAAGTATTAATCCGATTGATTTAAAAATTCGGGATGGTAAGTTAAAACTGTTACTCCATTATGATATGCCTTTAGTTTTGGGAAATGATTTTGCGGGAAGGATTGTAAAAATAGGTGGGAAAGTTACGAAATTTAAAGTAGGCGATGAAGTTTACGGGCGTCCGAAAAAGTCTAAAATTGGAACATTTGCTGAATATATTGGTATTGACCAAGCGGATATCGCATTAAAACCTAAAAACCTTACATTTGAAGAAGCTGCTTCGATTCCTTTAGTTGGTTTAACGAGCTATCAAGCTTTGCATGATGTTATGCAAGTACAACCTGGGGATAAAGTATTGATCCAAGCCGGTTCTGGTGGAATTGGTACAATTGCCATTCAATTGGCTAAATTGATGGGCGTTTACGTTGCTACCACAGCAAGCGATAAAGGAAAAGATTTAGTGACTCGCTTGGGTGCAGATCAAATTGTGAATTATCGTAAAGAAAATTTTGCAGAGGTATTGAGTGATTTTGATGATGTTTATGACACTTTAGGCGGGCAAAACCTATTGGATGGCTTTAAGATTCTAAAACCGGGAGGCAATATAGTAACACTTAGCGGCACACCGAATGCGCGTTTTGGCAAAAAATATGGTGTAGGCTGGTTTAAAACAATGCTTTTTGGGCTAGCTTCGGCTAAATTAACTCGCTTAGAAAAGAAGTATGATGTGAACTATCATTTTCTATTTATGAAACCAAGTGGTTCACAACTTGAAATTTTACGTAATTATATTGAAGATGGGAAATTAGAACCCATTGTTGATCGTGTTTTTTCTTTTGCACAAACACAAGAAGCAGTAGAATATTCAGAATCTGGCCATGCTAAAGGAAAAATTATCATTAAAATAAATGAATAGGGAAAAGAGGGCGACTAATGAAAAAGATACTTGTTGTATTAACCAACACAGTAAAATATGGGGAGAAAAATGCGGCTACTGGTTTATGGTTAGGCGAAGCAACGGAGTTTGTAGCTGAAGTTCAAAAGCAAGGTTTTGAAATAGATTACGTAAGTCCGCAAGGTGGTTTTGTCCCCTTGGATCCGCGTAGCATGAAATCGATTGATGATGAATCCTTTGCTATTTATGAGCAACCTCAATTCCAAGAAAAAGCACTGGCTCATTCGTTACAGCCTAGTCAAGTGAATTCTTCAGACTATTTAGGCATCTATTATACAGGTGGCCATGGTGTAATGTGGGATTTTCCTAATAGTCCTGAATTAGAAAAAATTAGTTTGCAAATTTATCAAAATAACGGTTATGTTACGTCGGTTTGCCATGGTATCGCAGGTCTATTATTTATGAAAGATAGCAATGGCGAGTATTTCGTAAAAGATAAAAAGATTACAGGCTTTACTACCACTGAAGAATACCTTAGTGGAAAAAGCTCTGTTGTCCCATTTTATAATGAGAAAGTCGCGGAAGAACATGGCGCGCAATTTGTTAAAGCAAGAGCTTTTAAATCATTTGCCGTACAAGATGGACGAATTATTACTGGTCAAAATCCATTTTCTGCAAAAGCCGTAGCTCAGAAATTTTTGGAGAACGTGTAAGAAAAATTGGTTGAAAGCTATCCTTCAAACAACCAATTTCGCAATGTATTGGAGGCAACTCTTTGGATGTGCTCCCGATTCCAAATGTATTGGAGGCAACTTGACTGATGTGCCCCCAATCCCAAACGTATTGGAGGCAACTCTTTGGATGTGCTCCCAATTCCAAATGTATTGGAGGCAACTCTTTGGATGTGCCTCCGATTCCAAACGTATTGGAGGCGACTCTTTAGATGTGCTCCCAATTCCAAATGTATTGGAGGTGACTCTTTGGATGTGCTCCCAATCCCAAACGTATTGGAGGCAACTTCCTCGATATGCCTCCAATAATATTGGTACAAAAAATATAAAACGTTTTAAAAAAGTTAGTGAAAACCATTTTAAAGCGTGTTAACGTTATTTGTGAGGAATGATTAGCTAATCTTCTCAATATATTTTGGGAGGAAATGAATGAATTATAAAATTGAAATTTTAGTTAACCATAAAATAGTTTACGTGAGGAACACGGGAGAATATGGAAGTCCCGAGAATTTTCAAATGATGAAAGATTTTAAAAAGTGGATTTTCTATAATCAGTTAGAAAATAATAAAAAGACCCAGGGGATTGTTGGCATTGCACAAGATGACCCTCGAATAACACCGTCTGAACAATGTAGATATGATCTATTATTGTTTACTGATAAAGGCTTTTCACAGGATCCTCAAGTAAATATGGGATATTTTGAAGGGGAAAAATATGCAGTATTTACTGTTACTCATATTACAGAAGCAGTTGGTTCATTTTGGGAAAATATAAATGAACATATTTCAAAAAACGATTTAACTGTAAAAAATAGCCCCATTCTTGAGCGTTATAAAGAAGAAGAGGGAACAGATAAAATTTGCGAATTTTTAATCCCAATTAAATAGTCCCAAGAAAGAGAGCACTTCGAAATGCTCTTTTTTTTAATAAAATTGGAAGACATCTTGCATTTTTTAGAAATAAAAAGTAATATATAATTTACATAAGGAATGTATATATTACATAAAAGGAATGTGATATGATGCTCGCTAACAGAGTGAAAGAATTTAGAGTTGCTGCAGATCTTCAACAAAAAGAACTTGCTTCAGGCGTGGGTGTTACTAGACAAACGGTTAGTTTGATAGAAAAGGGACAATATAATCCTTCTTTAAAACTATGTTTGAGTATCTGTCACGTTTTAGAGCATACGCTAGATGAAATTTTCTATGTTTAATACTAAAAAGAAGAGTTGTATAAATGTTAAAAAAAGTGAAAGATGAACGCTTAACTAAAAAGGAACTGAAGTGTATTAAAGGATTAGCAATTTTACAAAACGTTGTTATATTTGGACTTTTAGTTCACCAAACTATACAAAAAGACGTACCAGCAAGAGAAATCTTTAATCTTAGTAATCCTTTATTTGTTGCTTTTGCTGTATTTTTTATTCCAATGATTATCGTTGAAAATATTATTGAATTATTAAACGAGGATGAAAATAAATATAGCCAAAAAAAGGTACTAGGCTTAACTTTTACTTTTACGCTACTTTTCATAGGTTTGGTCTATTTGTTTGATCCTGTCATTGGCTTTACTGGTATTAAGGTAGGATTCTTCGCTACTGCTTTTTTATTTTTATTCATGCAAGTAGTAAACCGTTTCCGACAATAAATAATTAAAAGTTTCAATTATTAGAAGGGCAAGTTATTATGAGTTATAAAAGTTTATACTATTCAGAATTTGGTGAACCAGAAGTAGTTATCCAAGAAACAAACAGAAGAATTTCACATTTAGATGAAGACGAAGCTTTAATTGAAATGATGATGGCACCAATAAATCCTTCAGATTTGATCCCTGTTACGGGAGCTTATGCTCACAGAATTTCATTACCAAGTACAGTTGGATACGAAGGCGTAGGAATTATAAAAAAAGTTGGAAGTCCAGAGAAGCAGTCTTTGCTAGGTAAAAAGGTCTTACCATTGAGAGAAGAAGGGACTTGGCAAGAAGCTGTAGTAATGAAAATTGATCATCTAATTTTAGTCCCTGAGACTATTGATCACAGGATTGCTTGCCAGACTTATATAAATCCCATTACGGCGTGGTTGCTTTGTACTAGAGAGTTTACATTAAGAAAACAAGATTTTTTATTGGTGAATGCTGGAAATTCTTCCATCGGAAAAATATTTATCCAACTTTCAAAAATTTTAGGATTTAAAATCATTTCAGTGATTCGTAGCGAGCAATATCGAAATAATTTAAGTGGATTAGGCGCGGATTACATTTTGAATTCAAGTGTGGAAGATGTCTTTGATGCAGTTATGAAAATAACTGAGGGAAAAGGCGTTAAAGCAGCTATAGATATGATTGGCAGTTCAGCTGGAACTACCTTAGCGCGTTGTGTCTCTGATGGTGGAGATTTTCGGACGATTGGTTTGTTGTCTGGCTACCAAGTGGATTGGAAATATATTGCAAATCATTTAAATATCACCGCAAGAATGTTTCACTTAAGACACTGGAGCGAAAACTGTTCTCTTGCAGAATGGCAAAAGCAGTTTGAAACGATTTTTCATTTAATATATAAAGGGGAGCTTCAGTTAACTTTCCCGCAACTCATTTATCCTTTTAACCAATATAAACAAGCCGCACAAAAAGCCTTAGATCCAACGGTAAAAGATAAAGTTTATCTTTCATTTAATAAATATGAAAGTTAAATTATTATAATTAAAAGATTATTTTAAGCACATAACAATAGAAAAGTAGTGGGGTTAAAACGTTATAAGCTCACTAGTTTTAGTAAGTAGTGAGCTAAAATCCAATATTTTATGGTAAATTTTCCGTTTTAAGTTAATAAGCGCATAAGTATTCCAAAACAGGGTGGTTAATAGGGTTTAAGCACATAACAAGTAAAAAGTAATGTTGTTAAAATATTTTAAGCACACTGTTTTGGAAAAGTAATGTGGCAATTTATTATTTTTGCCTCAAATCATGTCTGTTTTTATATTGGCTAAAGTTAGTACGTCTTTAGGCGTTGCCAAAGAAAAATCAATATCGGTAAAAGCGCTGGATTCTACTGCACCCCATTGAGCTACAGCAAATGAGACGCCACATGATTTCGCGCTTTTCATATCGTACAATGAATCTCCTACATATACTGTTTCTTTTTTATCTACCCCTAATTCCTCCAAAGCTTTTTGAATCGGATCTGGATTTGGTTTATGCAAGTCAGTATCAGAAGCTGTGACCTGTACTTTAAAATATTGCGTTAAACCAAAGGAATCAAACTCATTTTTCATTTCTTCTTGCGTTTTGGAGGTGACTACGCCTAGCTCAATACTTTGCGCATGTAGGTCTTTTATCACTTTTTCAATACCTGGAAAAAGCGTGGCATATTCTGAGAATAATAAAATATTATTGTTCCATTTAGTTAGAAGAGTCTCAAGTTCTGTATCATTTTCACTGAATTTTTTGATAGCTTCTCTACCTGGTATGCCTAAAATAAAATGTAAATCTTCAAGAGGGACTTCCAGTTGTTTTTCTTCTAATAAGGTTTTTTGCAGAGATCTAGTCATCACGTACTGGGTATCAATAATCGTACCATCTACATCAAATAGTATCGTTTTAAACATTTTTGCTCTCCTTTGTATAAAGAATTTTTGTTGGATCTATTTTTTCACTGAGTGCTGTGGGAAGTTTTCTATCTGTTATAAAAAAATCAATGTCATCAAATGAATACACGGGGAAATTATGGCTTAGTTCCACTTTAGTATGATCACATATGATGACTAAGAGCTTGCTTTGCTCCTTAATCTTAGTTTTCATTGCGATATCTTCTTCGTGTGCATAATAGATACCTTTCTCATCAATTCCAGCACAGCTAAGAAAAGCGATATCGATTTGATATTTAGAAAGTTCTAACAAAGGAGAACCGCCAGCTACTGAGCGAGTTTCTCCGTCTAAAGCGCCGCCCAACATTGTTGTTTTATAATTTGTATTTCTTAGCAATTGATCTGCTATATCAATTGAATTTGTGACAGAATGAAGTTCTTTTTTTGCTGGTAAGAACTGCGGTATTGCTGAAATAGTAGTAGAAACGTCAAAATAGATGAGCTTTTTCTGATTTATTAAAGAGACAGCTTTTTTAGCTAATTCTTTTTTTATTTGCGTCATATTATTTGTTCGATCTAAGTAACCATCTATCTTATTAAATGAGTTGACTAAGCTGATTCCACCATAGTTTCTTACAACTAAATTGTTATCAGATAATTTTATTGTATCTCGCCGAGCTGTATCTCTTGAAGAATTTGTAAGTTCAATAATATCTCGCAAACTCAAAGATTTTTTCTTTTTTAGTTCTTCCATGATCTTCAATAGTCGTTTTTGTTGATTCATATTCTCTCCATTTTAAGTTACTTTAAGTATAATTTTAAAATACACTATAATCGCTTAAATGTAAATCTCAAAAATAAAACCTTTCAAGTAGCAGCTATGAGTTAACATATAGTTATATTTACAGTAAAATGAATATAAGAAAAATAATAGAAAGTAGGAGATAAGATGACAGTAACAGCTTTAAAGGCTTTATCGGATAATTATATTTGGCTTTATCAAAAGGATAACGATCTTGTAGTTGTAGACCCAGGGGAAGCGCAGCCTGTTTTAGATTATTTAGCGCATCATGAGGGAGTTCATTTGTCTGCCATTTTACTGACTCATAATCATGCAGATCATACCGGTGGCGTCAGAGAAATTGTAGCTGAATATCCGGATACTGCGGTTTATGGTCCTGAGGAATGTCGAACTTATGCTACAAATATAGTGCATGAAGGAGAAACCATTGACTTATTAGACAGTAGTTGGGAAATTATGTCAGTTCCTGGGCATACAAATGGACACATTGCTTATTTAGTTGATGATGAGGTGTTTTGTGGCGACGCCTTATTTATGGCTGGTTGTGGCAGAGTCTTTACTGGAGATTATCAAGCTCAGTTTGAGACCGTCAATAAATTTGGACAGCTCGCTGATGGTACTAAAGTCTATGCAGCTCATGAATATTCAGACACCAATTTACGTTTTGCCAAAGAAGTGGATCCGTCAAATTCAACTGTAAAAGAAATACTAAAAAAAGTCCAGCAGCAAAGAGAAAATAATGAAGTAACTTTGCCTTCGACAATCGAAATAGAAAAAGAAATCAACCCATTTATCCGTGCGAATGATTTTGATGAGTTTGTTCAATTAAGAAATAAACGTGATGGGTTTAATTGATGATATTGAAAAAGAGCGAGCCTCTAATTAGGTATCGCTCTTTTTCATATTATTTAAACGGAGCCATCTTATTTTTTAGCAAACGGATCGTTATTAGGGTCATCATTCCAAATATATTCAATGTCAGACGCAATTTTTTCTGCTAGATTTTTACCATATTGATCTGCAATAAAGCCCAATGCCATATCCATTCCTGCAGATACACCTGAAGAAGTATAATATTTATCTGTTGCTATCCATCTAGCTTTTTCTTGCCAAAGGACCGATTCATTCACGGATTTGACCCACTCGAAAGCTCTTTTGTTGCTAGTAGCTTTTTTGTCATTTAAAAGCTCTGTTTTTGCTAGTAAAGCAGCCCCTGTACAGATGGTTAGTACATTCGTTGCTGTTAGACTGATTTGTCTTAATTTTTCGATCCATTCTTGATCATTTACCAAAGTTCTAGTTCCTTTACCTCCAGGGAGAATAATAATATCTCCATTTATCAAATGAGTGATGGGTTGTGTCGTCATTTCTACTCCTTGGCTACTTTTAACAAGCCCACCTTTCATAGAGTAGTAATTCAAATGATAGTTCTCTTGCAAACGACCGAAAATTTCTATTACGCCAAATAGGTCCAGTGTTTCAAATTCATCAAATACTAAAAAATTTACGTTGATCATCGTTGGCCTCCTTGTAGCTAGTAGGGTTATTTTATCATAGAATAAAAAAGATCATGCTAATAAAGCTATATGATGATTAAGTATGTTATACTTGAAAATAATTTTAAAAGGATCCTTACGAAGTGTTAAATACAAATCAAAATAGGGGGCTTAATTATGAACAAACCTAAGGGACTAAAAAGAGGAGACAGAGTGGCTATTGTAAGCTTATCAAGCGGGATCTTAGGGGAATCATTTGCGTCTCATCAATTAGATCTTGGCAAAGAAAGATTGAAATCATTTGGTTTGAAGCCCTTGACAATGCCAAATTCGTTGAAGGGGATGGAATATTTAAAGAATCATCCTGAAGCCCGTGCTCAGGATTTAAAGGAGGCTTTTGCAGACGATTCAATTGCTGGAATTTTTTGTGCCATCGGAGGAGACGATACCTACCGTTTGCTTCCTTATTTGATGGAAGATGAAGAGTTTATACAAAATGTGAAAAACAACTCCAAAATTTTTTCCGGTTTTTCTGACACGACGGTAAATCATTTGATGTTTTACCGTTTAGGAATGGAATCTTTTTATGGGTTAAATATTTTAAGCGATCTAGCTGAATTAGAAAATGACATGCTGCCTTATACAAAAGAAACTTTTTTAAGTTATTTTGCAGGAAAGGAGCTAACGGCTGCTCCAGCAACACAATGGTGGTATGAAGAACGGCAAGATTTTTCAGTAGAATCTGCCGGGACAAAAAGGACAAAACATGATGAAACTCATGGCTCTGAACTTTTACAAGGGGGAGAAAGTGTGTCTGGACAACTTCTTGGTGGATGTTTAGAAAGTCTATATGAATGTTTAGTTGGAGAACGTTATGCAGATCAAAATGACATTGTTCAAAAATATAATATTTTTCCAACATTAGAAGAATGGAAAGGAAAAATTATGTTTTTAGAAACAAGTGAAGAAAAAGCTTCGCCTGAAAAGTTAAGAGAAATGCTGACGGTATTTAAAGACAAAGGAATTTTTTCAGTGATTCAAGGGTTAATTGTAGGAAAACCCCAAAATGAAGCTTACTACGATGAATATAAAAAAGTTTATAAAGAAGTTATTGCAGACGACACCCTTCCTATTTTATACAATCTACCTTTTGGCCATGCTTTTCCTCGAACTTTGTTACCTTATGGATTGAAAACAACGATAGATACAGACAAGAAAACTTTAGTGTTTGACGAACCTTATTTTGTTTCAGGATAGCTATGCTTCATCTTAGATAAAAAACACCCCATTTCGCAGAGCGTTGAGGACTCAACAAATCAAGAAATGGGGGGGCGTTTTAATAGTTAATTTTTAGGCACAATCGCAAATACTTCAGCTGGGAAACCAGGAGCGGCTAAGATGCGTGGCATCGCTGTAACGATGATACTGCCAACAGCTGGTACTTTATCCAAATTGGCTAGCAGCTCGTTTTGATATTTATCTTCTTTTAGCCAGTATTGTTGAGCCGGCAAAAAGTTGGCTTCTGCGGCATCCGGACCACTGTCAGTGTTTAGTGTTTCATGGCCAATAGCTGCTACCTTTCGTGTACGGCTCAAATATTCTAAGGCTGGAATGGACCAGCCTGGCGTTTGCTCAACACCATCGTCATCTTTATTTAAAAATTTTTCTTCATTATCAAAGTTTTTATACCATCCACTTGAAAAAGCCACAAAGCTTCCTTCAGGAATTTCTCCATACGATGCTTCAAAATCTTTTAAATCATCGACGGTTACTGCATATCCAGGATTTTCTTTGACTTTATCTTCTAAATGAAGAACATACAAAGGTAGAATGCGTTCTTTTTGTGGAATATCTAATATATCTCTTTTTCCTTCAGCAAAATGACTAGGCGCGTCGATATGAGTACCGTGAGAGTTTCCGATGCTATACTCCACTGAATAAGAGCCTGTTTCTTTAAGCGTTGAAATCGTAGTTTCTGATAGAGGATTAAACGTATGATACACTGGGATATCTTTTGTGACAACATGTGTTAAATTGATCCATTCGTAATCTTTCAATTTCGCAAGTAACTCGTGTAATTCGTACATCTTACCACTCCTTCTATGTTTTATTAATTTTACTCTACCAATGAAATTCAACTTTTGCATTAAATACGCTTATGTTTGTAAAATTACATCTAAGAAATAAATAAGTCATTGTTAGGATCATCGTTCCAAACATACTCAATGTCAAAGGCAATTTTTTCTGCCGTTTTTCTTCCATGCTGGTCTGCAACAAAGCCTAAAGCTATATCTATTCCTGCAGACACCCCTGAGGAAGTATAATACTTACCTGAAACCACCCATCTAGCTTTTTCTTGCCAAAAAACGGATTTGTTAACAGATTTCACCCAATCGAACGCTCTTTTATTGCTGGTTGCTTTTTTATCATTTAAAAGTTCTATTTTCGCTAGCAAGGCATCCCCTGTACAGATTGTTAGAACATTAGGAGCTGATAAGCTAAGATGTTTTAATTTTTTTATCCATTCTGAGTCCTTAACCAGCTTCCTAGTTCCTTTACCACCAGGAATAATCAGGATACCTTCATTTGCTAAATGAGCTATTGGTTGGGTCATCGTTTCTGCATTTTGACTACTTTTAACGAGTCCGCCTTTCATAGAGTAGTAATTTTAGGTATAGATGTTGGGCAAACGACAAAAAATTTACGTTGATCATTGTTGTCCTCCTTTTATGACGCTTTTTACCATTTGTCTTGAAAAGAATAGAAAATTATTTTTCCTCCCAGACCTTTCGTGATAACTATCATACGCATATAGCATTAGAATTGTCAAAATGTTATATCTTTTAATTCTTTTTAACTGCTATTCATTATAACTGTCATTTTACTTTACTTTTTTTAAAATTGAAGAATGATTTTCAATTTCTTTATTCAATTTTTTATGATTGAATAAAGAAATCAACTTTTATTGTTCAATAACGTAGACTAAATGAACATAATTTCGTTTGTTGTATATTTAATAGCTAAAACGAAGGACTTTTTCTCTTTTTATTGGCATATTGAATAGTAAAAAGATAAAGTTTTATTCAATATTTGAATAATGAATAGTGGAATAAGAAAACGTTATTCATTATTAGCCTGTGGGGATTTAACATCCCTTTGCAATGAACTTAAAAAAAGTGGTCAAATAATAATGAAAAAATCTTCATTAAATTTTTGTCCTATTTTTAAGACAAGCTTTTAAAAATGTCTGATAATAAATAAAGTGGGAAAATAGTACCCTTCTGTTACAATAAAAATAAACATATCATTTATAATAGAGACAAGAGGTGGAAAAAATGAGTCCATTAAATCTGTTATTAGTCGAAGATGAAGAAAGTTTAGCTAGCTTCATCCAAAGTGAATTGCAGTTTGAAGGATACAAAACGAGATGGGAAATTGACGGACAGGCAGCTTTAGAAACTTTTTTTGAGCATAAAGAAGCATTCGATTTGATTTTGCTAGACTGGATGTTACCAGAATTAGATGGGATCACCGTAGCGCGTCGTATTCGTAAAGTCAGTAACATCCCGATTATTATGATGACGGCTCGTACGCAAACAACGGATATCGTGGTTGGATTAGATACTGGATTAGATGATTATATCACCAAACCATTTGAGATCGAGGAACTTTTTGCGCGTATTCGTGTGATTGAGCGACGCTTACAAGAACAAAATGAAGTAAGTAACTTATTGCATTATAAAGAAATGACGATGGACGTAGCGAAACATCAAGTAAAGATTAAAGATCAATTGATCGAGCTAACACCAAAAGAATTTGGAATCTTGTATCAATTAATGAAAGAACCCGAAGTTGTAAAAAAACGTGATGATCTATTGAATGAAGTTTGGGGATATGATTACTTTGGCCAAACAAACGTTGTGGATGTTTACATCCGTACGCTGCGTAATAAATTAAAAGAAGTTGACTTAGACTCTTTTGTTCAAACTATTCGTGGTGTGGGTTATGTATTGAGGGATCCTTATGAAAGCTAAACAAACAGCTAAGCGACAATTAACCGTTCGATTTATGAGTTTATTTGCGTTTATATTATTTTTAATGAATTTGATTTTTGTTGGTGTATCCATTGCCTTTGTTTATGATTATATTTCTGACCGAAGTGAACATATCTTTGAAACGATCGAAAACAGGGAACTATCAGAACAAAACTGGTCTGATTTAGTGGATAGCTATGTGATACAAGGTGAAGAAGAGGCACTACAAGTGCGCTTACCTCATGGCCAAATCTATCATTCTGAAGATGCAGCAGAGACATTTGCAAATGTCTCTGAAGGAAGAAATTTACCCTTTTTGGAGCACTTGGTATTTGTTGGGGATGATCGTTATTATTACGAGGAAAGAGAAATAGACAATACGGAAGTAGCTTTAATTATTGATAGCGAAGCCATTACTGATATTGTAATCAGTTTATTAACCACGAACCTTTTGCTGAATGTGATTGGTTTAATAGTGGGAGCTGTATTAATTTATTGGATGGTAGGTCGCTGGAGCCTAAAATTAAGTAAAATGTCTCTTGAATTGAATCAATTAGATAAAACACAAGATTCTTTAACCGTTCCAGAAGTTCCTAAAGAAATTTATCAGGTAGCTACTGCCTTGAATACATTATTAGAAAAACAACGTCAGGCGATTAAGCGAGAAAAACAATTTGTCAGCGATGCTTCTCACGAGTTAAAAACACCGATTGCAGCGATTCGTGGACATGTTCATTTGATCCAACGAAGGAGTGAAAAGCATCCAGAAGTCGTTCCGCAATCCTTAGCCTTTATAGATAAAGAGTCAAAAAGGATCGAACTGTTAAGTGAACAATTACTAACCCTTGGGCGAGCTGAAAATGAAGCTAACTTAGAAGAGATTGATTTTTCTGCACTTGTGACTCAAGAAATCGAAGAGCTACAAATGACTACTGATCGAAAAATCGTTTTGAAGGTAGAACCAGGAATCTTTTTTAAGGCGGCAAAATCAGACTTACAACAAGTGGTCCAAAACTTATTAGAAAATGCTTTGAAATATGCGCCAACAGGTGAAATTGAAGTTTCGCTTCAAAAAAATGAAGAGATCCAACTGCAAGTTGCTGATCAAGGGGACGGTATTGCTGATGAAGAAAAAGAAAAAATTTTTGAACGTCTTTATCGAGTTGATCCATCTCGTTCTAGCGATATTAATGGCTCAGGAATTGGATTGTCTATTGTGAAGACTCTTGTTACAAAATATGAAGGAAAAATTCAAGTGAAAGATAACACCCCTAAAGGAACCATATTTGCAATTACTTTTCCTAAAAAATGAAGAAATTTTCATCTGATTTATTCTGTATTTTGATTTTCTTACAGTACATTCTTGCTAATATAAAGATAACAAAAGAGGAAAGAAGGAATGCAAAATGAAAAATAGACGGAAAAAAATTATTGGAGGTATTGCTGTAACAGTGATTCTTGTCGTAGGAGGCGGATATGCTTGGGCTGCAACAAGCGATCAGCAAGAACTTGATAACTCTAACCCTGAAGAAATCGAAGTCACAGAAGAACAAGCGTTGACTACATTTTCAGATGAATACGACCAAACGGTTGAAAGCTTAGAACTAGAAACCAGTCGAGATGGCTATATGTATGATGTTGAAAGTTATGACAACCAAACAGAATATAATACAACTATCGATGCAAACTCTGGAGATATTATTGATACAAAAAGTGATAATGATGACGACGAGGATGAAGAAGAACATCGTTACGAATTAGATCAGCAAGAGGAAATCAGTCGAGAAGAAGCGAGTGAAATTGCAGAAAACGAAGCTGGTGGCGGACAAGCACGTGAGTGGAAACTAGAACGTGTTTCAGATTCTACACAAATTTGGGAAGTCAATGTTCTGGAAAACGGAAATGAGACTGAAGTAGCGATTAACGCTGAAGACAGCGAAGTATTAGAAGTAGAACAAGACGATGACTAAGAGAAAAGTAACTGTGATATAAGAAAAAATAGTTAAAAATTCCCAAACTATAATTGATAAGAATTGCGAATCATCAATCATGGTATTGAGATCAAAATCTGCTAAATAGTAAAAGCAATCTTTCTATAGTTCGGGAGTTTATTTTCATTATGACAATGTGTTTTTTATTTATCTATTCTTTTCTCTTTAAAACAATATCTGTATACAACCAAACGGTTAGTATATAGTAAAGCAGGTATAAAATAAAGAAAATAAGAAAGGGCAGCCAAATACCAGCATATGGTTCACTGAGCAAAGAAGTAAACATTTTTAGACCAAATAACACATGAATGGCGCCTAAAATTCCCGGTGCTAAAAATAATACCATAATTTCTCTTCTGATTGATTTTTTTAATAAACTCATTCGCGTACCAATTTTATTTAGCATGTCGTAACGAGCAACGTCACTGGCTGCTCCTGATAGGATTTTAAACATCAAGCAACTCGCTAGCATGGTCAAAAAAGCGATGCCGAGGAAAAATCCCATAAACTCAAGTCCAGAGAATATTTCATTGTAGAGTGTGTAAATGTCATATTTTTGGTTCATAGAAAATTGATCTTGGGCTAAAGATGGATTTTGTTTTACATTTTCAGCAACAATTTTTCCAACAGCATCTTTTTGGGCCATAAAATCTTTAACTTGAACAACTTGTAAGCGACTGCTTGCCTGATTAAGCTCATTAAACTCATCTGCAGCGACCATCGATATCTCTTTTCCCTGTTGCTCGGGAAGCAATAAGGTGCGTAGACTATCCATCTTAGCTTCATCATTAGCTAATTCTTCACCAGAGTAAGTCGTCTTTTTAGGCGTTGTGTCATAGTAAATCGCATTTAAAGGTTCTTTATCAAACTGTTCTTGATTAAAATAAACGGTATTTTCATCTTCTTTTAGCTGATAGCTGATATCTAAAGTCGGATTTAGCTCCTCGATCGGCTTTTGATCAGTGTCTTGGGCATTGTTTATTAGTAAATCATAAGTCGACGTTTGCTCAGTCATTTTCGGAATTTCCTTGTGAAAACCTAATCCGACAGTTAACGCGCCCAGTGCTAAAGCGAAAATGATCGATACCATCGAAAGCATTTTAGTATAGTCTTGAATACGAAAGCTTAACTGCGATAATGTAAAGTTATTTAAATTTTTCAGTCTTAATTTATCGGAGCGTTTCAAAAGATTTAAACCAAAAATCATGACAGAATGAAAAACGAAATAGCTTCCTAATACAATTGTAAATAAAGCGATGATTAGCGCGAGTAAACCAATCTTGTCAACACTATTCATCATGTAATAGCCAATTCCGAGTAAGACCAGCCCGCTGATGGCTTCTAGGGCTAATACTACTGGCTTACGTCGTGAGGCAGTCGGCGTTTCATTTGCTTTTAATAAAGACAAAATCGGCTTTCTGACGATTGAAGAAGCGTTAATTGTAGCGGCCAATAAAAACAAGATCGTAAAAAAGATTAATGTAACAAGGAGCGCTTTAGCGCTGAAGGCGGAAAAATTCGTTACTTGGATGTCCAGCTGATTGGTCAAAAGTTTGCTTACAATAGAGGACAATCCAACACCTATAAGAGAGCCTAAAAGTGTTGCTAAAAGACCGATAATAAACGTTTCGATAAAAATCAGCAGGGCGATTTTACGTTGTTTAGCGCCTAACATCATAAACATCGCATAGTCTTTTTGTTGCATACTCATCAAAAAAGAATTGGCATATAAAATATAAACTAAGGTGATAATCCCAAGAAAAATAGAGCCTAGCTGAAAAATAATACCTGTCATAGCTACAGGAGAATTACTTAATAAAAAAGCATCGTTACTTGCCATGGATTGAAACATATAAAATATTCCTGCAGCAATCATTAGCCCAGAAAATAGTACCACGTAATCGCGCCAGCGTCCTTTAAGTCCAGTCAGTGATAATTTTAAAAGCATTCATGTCCACCTCCTATTGTTCTAAAGTTCCTAGAATCGTTAATATTTGTTTGTAAAAACTTTCTCGACTTTGGTCGTTTCTTTTGACTTCTTGTTGGATGACGCCATCTTGGATGAATAAAATCCGTTTACAATAACTAGCAGAAAAAGGATCGTGGGTTACAAGTAAGATGGAAATCTGGTCATTTTGATTTAATTCTTTCATGGTGTCCAGCAAATCACGTGAACTTTGCGAATCAAGAGCGCCTGTGGGTTCATCACCTAATAAGATGGCAGGCTGAGTGACTAAAGCACGAGCAGCGGCTACCCGTTGTTTTTGACCGCCTGAAATTTCTGCTGGATACTTTTCCAAAATAGCATCAATGGATAAACGTTGCGCGATTTGATTCACTCGCTTTTTGATTTCTTTAGCGTTAACGCCTTGCAGCGAAAGAGGGACCGCAATATTTTCAGAAGCGGTTAGATTTTCTAACAGGTTAAATTCTTGAAAGATAAATCCTATCTCTTGGCTACGAAAATCCGCGATTTGGTTGCCTTTTAATTTTGTGACGTCATTTCCATCGATCGTGATCGTGCCATCCGTTGGTTTGTCAAGGGTTGCAAGTAAATTTAACAAAGTCGATTTACCTGAACCAGAAGGGCCCATGATCCCGATGAATTCTCCTTTTTCCACAGCAAAAGAAAGCTTTTTTAATGCTTCTATTTGTTCTCCTTGTGTTTTTCCGTAAACTTTTTTCACATTTCGTGCATCAACAATTTTTTCCATAGTCATTTCCTCCTCGTAAAATATATTTATAAGCATCATCTCTGATGCAAACATTCTGGTTCTTTGAAAATAAAATAAATAACATTCATCAATAAAAGCTTTAAGCAACACAATGTTTCCCTTTTGTTAAAGCGAGCTTTGCTCGCCAAGGCAAGGAGCGGAGCTCCGCGCAGCTCGTGATTCTTGAACGAGCGGAGGGCGTTTGGGATCTTGTTTCGATATTGTGTGGTTCCTGAGATATAATAGTCAGTGGAAAGGATCCACATGGGATTGTGCTATTTCCTCCTGTAGTTCTGTCTACGCGTTTAAGCATGCAACCCAGACCGTTGTTA
>NZ_AUIQ01000017.1 GCF_000423785.1 Tetragenococcus muriaticus DSM 15685
TGGACCGAAGATGATATCAACGAAGTAATGCTAGAAATTGAAGATGGTACTGACCCAGAAGAAGCTGCTAGTGATTGGATTGAAGATAACCAAGACAAAGTAGATGAATGGACATCAGATGCTGAATAAGAGCTATTAAAGAGGTGGAGATCAGATATTACTGATCTTCACTTATTTCTTATGATTGTAATTAGTGTCAAACTTCAGGGAGTATTTTAATATTTTTTCCTCTGTTTTTTGTAGTTTCAGTTAGCAATTAAATGTTTTTACTCCCTATTAAATTATTTTTTAAATACTTCCATAAAAAAAGAACCTACAAGCCCTCAGTATTAGGCTAGTAAGTTCTTTTTTTATGAAACTAGTTAAGTATAGGTAAAATAATAAGCTATGTACGCTCTCAGCGCAAAATCTCTTTAGATCTGTTTGAAAATCATTATAAGTGGTTGAAAGTTTTATAAAATCTAAAAAATAAAAAGACCGTCATGCCAACGTTTCAAGCTGAAGCGGATGACGAGAATCGAACTCGCGACGGAAGCTTGGGAAGCTTCTGTTTTACCACTAAACTACACCCGCATGACAAACATCATTATAATCCAAAATAATAATATACACAAGGATAACAAAACAAATTCTGTTTTCCGAAAACCAAACTTAATTATTTTTGATTCTATATATGTGGATCTCTTTACTTATCATGATCAATGGTCTTATCAAAAGTTGAAAACTGCCTATTACAAATAAAATCGTACCGTAGAAAGTGGTCGATTCCTTAAAAAATAGGAAACTTCCTACAATAAAAAACAACGCTAAAATAACATCATTGGCTTGATATAATAAATTATAAAATGCGCCAATTTCTATGTCATGTTTAAATAGAGTAAAAGTCAATTCTTTTTGTTTATTTTTCTGCACAAAAAACACCTCAATCACGTATTTTACTAAAAAAAAATACAAAAAGAAAGTGGTTTGCATTTCTACGGGCTTTTCTTTCCCTCTCTGGTCTTGTTGTCAGCTTAATGTTATGATGTTTTTTAATAGAGAGAATTACGGGAGGAAATTATGAATATATTTATTGATTTATTTCTTACTTTTAGCCGTGTTGGCGTACTGACTTTTGGTGGGGGCTATGCTATGCTTCCCATTTTGCAAAGAGAAGTCGTTGAGACAAAAAATTGGGTGACAGACGAAGAACTAGTTGATTATTTTGCTATTGGTCAAACAACGCCCGGGATTATTGCTGTAAACACATCTACTTTTATTGGACAAAAGTTACGTGGCACGTTAGGCGGAATTGTAGCAACTCTTGGGTTTGTTTTTCCTTCTTATATTATTGTCACACTAATTTCTTATTTTATGAGAAACTTTTCCGAACTGCCAATTATACAAAATGCTTTTGCAGGTATTCGCGTAAGTGTTTATGTATTGATTTTGAATGCAGTTTTAAAGCTTTGGAAAAACTCGGTTGTAGATAAAATAGCACTGTTGATTTTTATTCTTATTTTTACGTTATCCGTCTTTACAAGCTTGTCCCCCGTATTATTCGTTATTTTAGCTGGTTTTATTGGTGTTGCTGCTAAATTGCAAGAAAGGAGACATCAGCAAAAATGATTTACTTACAGCTTTTTTATGAATTTTTCAAAACAGGTTTGTTTTCTGTAGGCGGCGGTCTTGCTACTTTGCCTTTTTTATATGATGTTTCCGATCGAACGGGTTGGTTTAGTTATGACCAACTAGCTGATATGATTGCTGTTTCTGAATCGACACCTGGGGCAATTGGAGTTAATATGGCTACGTATGTGGGAAATTTAACAGCTGGACCTTTTGGTGGGATTGTTGCTACAGTCGGACTTGTTAGCCCAGCTATTATTCTTATTATGCTTATTGGAGGCTTTTTAACGAAATTTCGAAATAATTTTTATGTTGAGGCAGTTTTTTATGGTTTACGGCCTGCTTCAACAGCACTGATTGCAGCTGCTGGTTTCTCTGTTGTTTGGATGGATTTAATTGATACTTCTCGACTTATAGACGCAGGAGATTGGATCGGATTTATTAATTGGCATTCTCTTGTTTTAGCTATTTTCATATTTTTTATCATGAGACATCGATTATTCAAGAACCTTCATCCTGTTATATTTATCGCTTTTTCTGCTTTGATTGGTATTCTTTTTCAATTTGGGTAAAAAACCTTCTTTGGGTTGCAATGTTTCTTCATGCTCCCAAAGAAGGTTTTATTTGTCAGCTATTTTTTTAGCTTTTTCGGTATTTTTAAAATGAAGTTTTGCGTAGTGGGATAAAAGGTCAACGCCACCTTGTTTAATGATTTTCGCCGCTTGTTTATCTGATTGTGTTCCTGCTCCAGAGGGAAGATCAAACCCGATTTCAAGAGAAAGCTGTTGTAGTTTTTGTAAAAATTCTGCACGACAGATGATAGACGCTGCTGCAACAGCTAAATGGTATTGCTCGCCCTTAGTAATAAAATAAAGGTTCTGAGTGACTGAATTTTTTTCTTTTTTTAAATATTTTCGATAGGTTGATTCTTGAACGAATTGATCGATTAAAATGGCTTCAGGCTGTTGAGGACTTATTTTTTCTAATAATAGATGGAGACATTGGTTGTGCAAAGCTACTTTCATATGTACAGCATTATAATCTGGTTGTATTTGATTATATTTTTGCGGCATGACTACTAGCTCTTGATAAAAAACAAGTTCTTTTATTTTAGGAGCTAAATCTAAAATTTGCTTATCGTTTAACATTTTAGAATCTTTGACTCCTAATTTTTTTAAAGTGGGTAGTTGATTTTTACTAGCATAAGCAGCACATACAACTAAAGGGCCAAAATAGCTCCCATTACCTACTTCGTCGCTACCAATAATACTTTTTTGTGCGAAATTTTCAGGTAGACTTCCTGCTTTTTTCGGCTTATTTGATTCTTTAATTTGCCACAGCGCAGCTTCTTGATCTTCATTATCGCCTTGAAACATGATCTTGCCTGAGTTGTAAGCGGTAATCGTAAGATGATCTTTTTTAGCAAAAAAAGAAGCATAAGGGATTTTACGCGGTGTGATATAAGGTGCATAGTATTTTTTAGCTTCTTCTAATTTTTGAGGTGTCAATTGAACGACAGTAGTTCCCATATGAAAGTTTCCTTTCTAAGAATATGTTCTTATTTTAGCATAATGCATGTTTTATTGAAATGTAGTAAAATAAATGAATACGTGGAAAAATTTAAATTTTTCCTTTATAATGAAATGGTATTTTCCAGAAAAAACATTGAAAACCTTAAAATGTGATAATATAAGAAGGTAAGTGGAAAGTATGGGAGGCTGAGAAAAGTGACTAAGCAAAAAAAACGTTTCAAAGCAATCATTGAAAATCAAGAGTATACTATTATCAGTAAGGAAAGTCCTGAACATATGAAAATAGTGACTGAGCTTGTCAACGAACAACTAGAAGAAATCAAGAGTTTGTCGTTAGAATCAGATAATGAACAAGCAGCTATTTTACTTGCTTTAAATGCTGTCTCTGACCAATTAAAAAAACAAGAAGAATTAATGAAGTTAAAAGCTGAAAATGAAGCTTTATATAAAAAGGCGAGTCAAGCATCAGAACTAGAAAGTCGGATACAGCGTATTGAAAAGATTGAGCAAGAAGCCAAGGAAACGCTGGAAAAACAAGGACAGAAAGGTAAGCGAGTTAATAATCACTTAGAAGCACAGCAAATTTTAAACGAAAATCGCAAGCAAGATATCCAGCAAAAGGTATCTCAAGGCTAGCAGAAAGGAATGCTGAATGATTGGTTTTATAATTTTTTTACTATTATTATTTTCTTTTTATACTGGTGCGCGACGAGCAACAGCTTTGCAATTACTCTATACGGTGGGGTGTGTTCTTTCTTTTTTTCTAGCCTTAGCTCTTTATGAAAGTTGGGGAGAAAAAATTGAGCTATATGTGCCCTATTTATCGGTATCCCCAGAGAGTGAAATGGTTTATTATAGCCAAGAAATGTCTCTTGATTTAGATCAAGCTTACTATGCGGCCGTTGCATTTATCGGTTGGTTAGTTTTTGGTTGGTTACTAACCAAGTTTGTAATGGTTTTTGTCAGAAGTTTACGTTTTAAGCGCCTACTTGAAGATGATTGGTTAGTTGCAGGAATTTTAAATACGATATTGATGTATATTACGATTTTAATTGTATTAAAAGTCTTGACGATGATCCCTGTGGAAGGAATCCAAGACCTATTTGCTAGAAGTTTCACTGCTGATCTTATTGTTGATAAGACACCATTTTTATCCAATATGTTTGATCGACTTTGGATAACAAACATTCTGTAAGAAACATAGAGCGGTTTTGTGAACCAATGCAAAGCTGCTCTATTTTCGCGTTAGAAGAAAAATAGAAAGCAGGTGAGCCATTTGAAAGAACTAAATCCGGATATTTTAAATACTCTAGAATTTGATCAAGTAAAAGCACAAATCGCGCAATACTTGGTCACCGCACAGGGTAGAGAAGAACTTCAGCGTTTAGCTCCAGTAAAAGAAGAACAATTTATAAAAACTTTACTTGAGGAAACGGATGATGCTATAAAAATACTTCGCTTACGCGGTGGGATCCCAGTTCCTAAGCTTGAAAGTATTCAATCGCATATGAAAAGAGTTGAAATTGGTGCTGATTTAAATGGTCCGGAGTTGGCACAAATTTCACGAGTATTATCTACAACGGCTGAAGTAGACCACTTTTTAGAAGAATTTAAAGAAGAGGACACGGACTTTCATCGTTTATATAGTTGGCAAGAAGAATTAACCGCTCTTCCAGCTTTAAGAAATCGACTAAAAACTGCAATTGATGAAGATGGCCGTGTAACAGATGATGCCTCTGTTGAGTTAAAGAATATACGCCACAATATTAACCGGAGTGAACAAAGCATTCGCGAAAACCTAGATAGCATAATTCATGGTAGGCAAGCCCGTTATCTTAATGATGCGCTTGTTACAATGCGTAATGAGCGTTATGTTATTCCAGTAAGACAGGAAAATCGAAATGTATTTGGTGGTGTAGTACACGATCAAAGCTCTTCTGGACAAACTCTTTTTATTGAACCAGGACAAGTAGTTGAACTCAATAATCAACTACGTCAATACCAGGTAGCCGAAAGAGATGAAATTGCGAGAATATTATCAGAGCTTTCCGCTGAATTAGAACCAAATCGTAAAGAAATTATGCATAACGCCTATATTATTGGAAAATTTGATTTTATGAATGCGAAAGCTCATTTAGCTAAGGACTTAAAAGCTGTAGTTCCTACGATAAATCGAGAAAATTATGTATATTTTAAACAAGCAAGACATCCACTTTTAGATCAAACCCAAGTGGTAGCGAATGACATAATGATTGGAGAAGACTATCAAGCGGTGGTCATCACTGGACCCAATACAGGTGGGAAGACAATTGTGCTAAAAACATTAGGGCTATTGCAGTTGATGGGGCAGGCTGGCTTGCCAATACCTGCTGGAGAAGACAGTCAAATGGGAATTTTTGGAGAAATTTTTGCTGATATTGGAGATGAACAATCTATCGAGCAAAATCTATCGACTTTTTCGTCTCATATGACAACGATCGTAAATGTATTAGATAAAGTTGATGAAGATAGCTTGGTTTTATTTGATGAACTGGGTGCTGGTACCGACCCACAAGAAGGGGCGGCTCTAGCTATTGCGATATTAGACGAGTTAGCGGCTAAACAAGCTTATGTTATGGCAACTACCCATTATCCAGAATTAAAAGTTTACGGTTATAACCGTCCTAAAACAGTGAATGCCTCGATGGAATTTGATGTGGATACACTACGCCCTACTTATCGGTTGTTAGTTGGTATCCCTGGGAGAAGTAATGCTTTTGAAATTTCGAGTCGTTTAGGATTGAGTACTACAGTTATTGATTCTGCCAAACAAATTATGAGCGGGGAAAGCCAAGATCTCAATGAGATGATTACAGATTTGGAAAACCGTCGAAATATGGCTGAAACAGAATATGAAAAATTAAAACAGCATGAAAGTGAAGCAGAGCAATTACATCAGGAACTAGAGGAAGCTTATCAGTATTTTTATGAGCAAAAAGAAGATGAATTGGCTAAAGCACGTAATCAGGCTAATGAAATCGTAGAACAAGCAAAAGAAGAGTCAGATAAAATCATTGCTGAATTGCGCGAAATGCAACAAAATGGACAAAAAAATGTTAAAGAAAATGAACTAATTCAAGCCAAAGGCCAGTTAAATCAGCTAGAGCAATCAGAAGAGTATTTGAAAAAGAATAAAGTCCTACAAAAAGCAAAACAAGAAAAACAATTTAAAGCAGGAGACGAAGTGCTCGTTGTTCCTTATAACCAACGGGGAGAACTTTTAGATAAAATGGGTAAAAATCAATGGCAAGTTCAATTAGGCATTTTAAAAATGGATGTAAACGAAGAAGATTTACAAGCTGTAGCTTCGCAGGAACCAGCTCAACCTAAAAGGCATGTTTCCACCCTAAATTCTGGAGGCCCGCATGTTTCGCCCCAATTGGATCTAAGAGGAAAGCATTACGAAGATGCTGTAAGTGAACTGGATCAATACTTAGATGCTGCGGTTTTGGCTGGCTATTCGCAAGTGACGATTGTTCATGGAAAAGGAACTGGAGCTTTGCGTAAAGGGGTATTAAATTACTTAAAAAACCATCGTAGCGTAAAAAAATATGAGTTTGCCCCGGCTAACCAAGGAGGTAACGGAGCAACGGTAGTTTATTTTAAATAAGTAGAAACTTTTAAGCAAGTTAGTTTGCAAGTACAGATGAAAATGCTATACTTTGTCTATTAAATTGGAGGTTACAAAAAAATGACACAAACAGTGACAGATAAGAATTTTAATGTAGAAACAGAAAATGGTCTGGTAATGATTGACTTTTGGGCAGATTGGTGTGGCCCTTGTAAAATGCAAGCACCGATTTTAGAACAAGTGGAACAAGAATATGATGAAGACGAATTTCGTGTAGTAAAAATTGATGTGGATGAAAATCCAGAAGTACCTGCTAGTTTTGGTATCATGAGTATCCCAACGTTAGTCCTAAAAAAAGACGGAGAAGTTGTTGATAAAGCCATTGGTGTCCAAACAAAAGATCAATTAGAAAATATGATCGCTTCTCATTTATAAAAATAATGCAAAAAACTTCAGGTTCTAGAACCTGAAGTTTTTTATTAAGCAATTTTAGCTTCTTTTTTATAAACGCTAATCTTCTTTGATAACTTCAATTTTATAACCATCTGGATCTTTAACGAAATAATAAGAAGGAGCTGTACCTGGAAGTCCTTTGAGTTCTGTTACATCAAAGCCTTCTGTGGTATGTTTATCATGTAATGCTTGCAGATCATTTGTGGCAATTGCGATATGGCCATAACCATCGCCTAGATCATAAGCCCCATGATCATAATTGTAAGTTAGCTCTAGCTCATAATCGTCGTTAGGTAAAGATAAATAAACGATAGTAAACTCATTTTCTGGAAAATCCTTGCGACTTGTTTCTTGAAAGCCAAACGCTGTTTCATAAAATTCGACAGAAGAGTCTAGATCCTTTACCCGTACACACGTGTGCGCCATTCTCATTGTTCCTATCATCCTTTCTTCTTTAGCTAAAATTATTATAACATAATGTATTTTTTTAATTAAGTAAAACGAAAAAAGAGTATAAAACTTGTTTCTTTTTAAGAAATCAAGTAGAATGCAAAGAAAACAATTCGTGGAGGAGAAAATGAAAGAAGCTGTTTTTGGTAAAAAAGAAGAAGGTAAGAACTATAAAGCTCGTTATGGAGCTTATATTGTTATCCACCGTCAAGACAAAAAGGAAGTTATTTTAGTGCAAGCTCCTAATGGGGCCTTCTTTTTACCTGGTGGGGAAATTGAAAAAGAAGAAACACATGCAGAAACAATTACACGCGAGATGCTGGAAGAATTGGGGTTCAGTGTCCAAATTGGAGCTTATTTAGGGGAAGCAAAAGAATATTTTTATTCTAGTCATCGTGATACTTATTTTGAACATCCAGGTTATTTTTACGTCGCAGATCAATGGGAAAAAATTTCTGATCCCACTGAAAAAACCAATCAGCTTTATTGGGTAACTCCAGATGATGCAATGTTATTATTAAAAAGAGGAAGTCATCGTTGGGCTCTACAAAAATGGATGAAACACAATTATTTGTAAATAAGAAAGGCTGAGACAAGAACTACAAAATTCTTGTCTCAGCCTTTCTTAAATTAGTTCCCCATTGTGGATATGTGAAGCGAATAATCGATAAGTTTCACCAAATAAATCAAAATTATTTTGCAAACGTTCTTCTATCATTTCTTTAGGGAAATAAAAGCGGTGATCTCCTTGCTCTTGACCAGCCAAAGCAGCAACCAATGGGCTGACTTGGGATAATTCGACAAGTGTTCCATCGTTTTGTTGTAGTTCAATTTGCGTGCGATGCTTTTCTAACTTTGGTTGATAAAAATCATAAGGCAAATCATAACTAGAATTAATCGCCGTATAGTAAGACGAGTTAAACCCTGCTTTTTCTGTGATTTGTTGCATTTGAGCAATTAAGTTGTCTTGGACTTCTGGTACAAAGCGGCAAGATTTTAAGGGCTTACGGTTTAAAAACCGTTGGGAGAGATCGCTTAAAATAAGATCATTCGTTTCACTCCAAAGATTAAAAGCTGTATTTAGTACACCATCATCTAAGCGTAAATAGTCTTGTAGAGAAAAACTTTCTTTGAAAAAAGGAATCAATAGTTGAGCTGTATTTTGTAGCATCGTCATTTCTTGTGGGAAAAGCTCGTGCGCGCGGTTGAGTAAATGTTCTAAGACAACTTCCATTCCGCGAGAACTACGATGAAAATAAACTTGGACATACATTTGATATCTAGAAACAATGTAGTCTTCAACAGCATGCATACCATTGATGGCAAAGACGATTCCGCTTTTACAAGGACGGATCATCCGTAAAATTCTTGTTAGGTCGAATGTCCCGTATTTAGTCCCGGTAAAATAGGCATCACGTAATAAGTAATCCATCCGATCAGCATCGATTTGACTAGAAATCATTTGTACTACTTGAGAGTTAGGGTAAGTTTTCGTAATGACGCTAGCAACTTTCTCCGGAAACCCAGCTTCAACACTATTCAATATTTGATAAACTTCTGTTTCTGGCGAGGTAATAATGGCTACTGTAATTTCTTCATGGTCGGTATGAAAAATGCGTTCAAAAGTGTGTGAGTAAGGGCCATGCCCGACATCATGTAAAAGAGCTGCACATAAAGTAACTAATCGTTCGGAATCATCCCAACCCTCTTCTCCGAGTTTTTCGTTTGAATAGTTCTGTTGGAAAATATTACAAATGCGCCGCGTAATTTCATAAACACCCAAAGAATGAGAAAAACGACTATGTTCTGCTCCATGAAATGTAAAAGAAGAAGTCCCTAGCTGTTTGATACGACGCAAACGCTGCACTTCTTTTGAGTTAATTAAATCAAGAATGACTTGGTGATTCACATGGATATAATTATGCACTGGATCGCGAAAGACTTTTTCGATCGGCAGTGTTTGATATTTATAAGGTAGAGACATGATTAAGCTCCTCTAATTGTTTATTTCGTTGCTGCATACTGTCCATTTTTTTCTGAAATTGGGCCATTTGTTCCTTTTCTTTGATCCAATTTAGTGCATTTTGTGCTGTTTCGTCAATATCTAAGACTTGTAAAAAGCGTTTTTTTGTTTCTTGAATTGTCAATGGTTGATGTAAAGCATCTGAAAGAGTAGTCATTGTCGAAGGCCAAACGTCTGGGTAACCATTTTTTCCGTAATCTGTTCCTAAGCTTTCTTGGTAAAATGCACGCACAATTTCACTTCGTTGTTGCTGATCACCAAAAACACTCAAATACATCATTACAGCGATACCTTCTTTTACTCGTCGTTGCGCAATTCCTGCAACTTTTTTCCCTTCCACGCTCAAATCAAATTTTCCTGGACAATAAGAATGTTGAATTTCATAAGCCTTGATCGTCAATTCAGGGAAGGCCTTTTGGATCAGGTCCAGCATTTTTTGATAGGATTGATCAATTGAAACTTGTTCTTTGGGAAAAATCCAAGAGATATTCAAGATTCCTTCATCAGAAATAACCCCTAAACCTCCAGCATTACGTATTACTGGTTGGTAGCCGTTATTTTTAATTGTTTTTACGCCTTTTGATAAATGATTCACTCGTGTATCTTTCATTCCCAAAATAAAGGATTGCTCAAATTGCCAAAAGTGAAGAAGAGCCTTCTTATGTTTTCCTGCAGTTTCCGTTAAAATATCTGTAAGAGCGAAAGGAATCATCGCCGTTTCTTTAGTAAAGGTTTTTTGATCAAATAATTTTGTCTTCATTTCGTCTGTCCTTTGTTTATATTACTTATATTATATACTACAAAAAAGCAACAGCAAACGGGAGAATAAAATTTTATGAAAGAGGAATGAAGAGTGATTTTTTGCTGAATGATTATCTATTAAGCAAATGAGTTAATTGACAAAAGCTAAAAAATGTGAAAAATGGAAGAATAGAGGGTAAGTGTGAACCTTGATGAGCTTACCGAGTCGTTGTAAAGTGAGGAGAGACAAAATGGATTTAAACAAAGGTGTTCCTGTATCAATCCATTTAAAGACTGAAGTTAATCAAAATGATGAACAGGAAGAATTTTTATTTGATATCAAAGGACAAGTAATTAAGATGGGAGATACACTTTATATTCGTTATAAAGAAGAACAAGAAGATGGTTCAGCTCCGGTTTCTGTCACAATGAAAATTTTTCCTGACGGAGCGGTCCAAATTACTCGTGCAGGAGAAATGCATGTACGCTTAAGATTTGTTTATCACGAACAATTCGAAACGAATTATCAGACTCCTTATGGCACTATTTTTTTTAGTACTTATACAAGAGATCTACATTTTAGCTTAACTGATAGCCCTATTGCTGGAAAGATTATAATTGCATATGATTTGTTTATGGCAGAGCAAAAAATGGGCAGTTATAACTTATTACTTGAATTTTCTGCTTAGTTTTTTTGTAAATTTTTTAGAAAAAATTGCTTTTTTTACAACAATTTTGTATGATTGATTTTAGATTTGAAAGGACGTGTCCTGTTTGGAAATAAAAGCATTCGAAAACTTAAATAAGAGTGATTTATCGATGATTGAGGTAGCTCATGCTATCTTGGAGGAAAAAGGGGAAGTTATGGACTTTTCTGATATAGTAAATGCTACTCAGGAGTACTTGGATATCCCAGATAGTCAGATTCGCTCTTCCTTAGCTCAGTTTTACACAGATTTGAATACCGATGGAAGTTTTATTTCCCTAGGCGAAAACCGTTGGGGGCTGCGTTCGTGGTATGCCATTGATTCAATCAATGAAGAAGTGACTCATGGATTAGAAGATGAGGAAGAAAACCAACGCCCTCATCGTAATAAAGTGAATGCCTTTAGCAGCGTTGACCAAGATGTCATTGATTATACAGATGATGATCCAGAAGATGCTGATTTGACAGCAACTGATGACGATGATGATTTATTTGATGATGATGACGATGACGAAGAAATCGCCGAGTATAATTCAGATCTCCAAGAAATTGGTGCAGATAACGAAGAGGAAGAAGATCTACCAGGAAATATTGAAGAAGATTTATCCGTTGTCGATGAGGATGAAGAAGAGAATACAGAAGAAAATGAAGAACAAGCGTAAGTACTTGCGTCTTTAAGTAAGTTATAGATTAAAGAATGCTAAAAGAGAGAAAATGGTCTCTTTTAGCATTCTTTTTTTATTAAATAGTGTTAAAAATAACAAATTAAAACTATCAAAATAAAGGAAAAACTGTTAAACTAGACTTGTTCTATAAAAAATTGTATAACTTCTTGTACTTGCTAAATTGGGTTATTTTGTTGTTATCATAGGAGGGAATAAAGTGTTAGTATTGGAAAATTTGTCAAAATCTTTTGGAAATTATCAAGCTGTTGACCAACTGTCTTTTACTATTGATAAGGGTAAAATTATGGGGCTCATTGGTCAAAATGGTGCAGGGAAAACGACAACATTTCGTTTGATTTTGAATTTTTTACAAGCAGATGAAGGAAAAGTATTGTGGAATGGTGGTAAGTTGGGGACAAAGGAGTATAATACGATCGGTTATTTACCTGAGGAAAGAGGATTGTATCCTAGGGCTACTATTTATGAACAATTAATTTATTTTGCCCGACTACGAGGAAGAACAAAAAAAGAAATTGCCCCCAAAATTGATGAATGGATGGATCGGTTCCAAGTAAAAGGAAAAAAAACCGATAAAGTCAAGACCTTATCTAAAGGAAACCAACAGAAGGTTCAGTTGATCGCTACTTTAATTCATGAACCTGAGTTAGTGATTTTGGATGAACCTTTTAGTGGATTAGATCCGGTTAATGCTGAATTATTAAAAAAAGGAATTATGGAGCTTAAAGAAAAGGGATCTTGTGTCATTTTTTCCAGTCATAATATGGATAATGTAGAAAAAATCTGTGATCAACTAATTATGTTAAGTAATGGTGCAGCTGTTTTAAATGGAGAAGTTCAAGAAATTCGTGAATCTTTTGGGAGAACGACGGTTTTCTTAGAATCGTCTTTAAACAAAGAAGAAGTAGAAGAAATTACTGGAGTTAAAACCGTTGCTGAAAAAGATCATCATTATTTAGAAATTCAGCTTGATGACCCTGAAGTAGGGGAGACGATCTTTTCTAAAGCTACCGCGAATGGATATATCCCAATGTTTAGCCAACAACCACCTACCTTGGAAGAAATTTTCAAAATGAAAGCAGGTGGCGATTATGAATAAGTTTTGGGTGATTGTCGGTGATGTTTATAAGAAAAATGTACGTTCGATTTCCTTTCTCATTATGTTATTAGTTCCCTTTATTCTGGGAGGAATTATCTACGTAGCGAGTTATTTTGGTGGACAAAGTAATGAGGTAGATACGATTGGAATTACAGCAGATTCAGCTGAATTAGCTGAAGGAATTAATGCAGCTGCTCCCGAAGATTATGATTTTAAGCTCGTTGATTCTAGAGATGCTGGAGAAAGGGAATTGTCAGCTGAACAAATTGATGGCCTTCTATTCGTCGAATCAGGTGAAAATCATCAATTAAATGCCACATTATACAGCGAATCGAGTTTAGGTCAATCGACAGAATTGACGCTACAGCAGATCCTATCTTCCATTCAAACTAACCTGCGAGCAGAAGAGTTGGGGCTATCAAGTAATGAAGTTCAAAGTTTGAATCAAACGGCTACATTTAACCAACAGCGAGTTAGTTTTAATGACGCAAATGAGATGGAACTAGGAGATGATAATGAAGGATTTAATTTTGTAATTAGTTTTGCTGCGACTATTGTTCTATTTGTCTTTATTATTACGTACGCAGGGATTATTTCACAAGAAATCGCTTCAGAAAAGGGAACACGTATTATGGAAGTGATCTTATCCAGCACACGAGCTCAAGTCCATTTTTACGGGAAGCTTGTGGGGATCTTATTAGTGGCTTTTACGCAAATGCTTGTTTATGTAGCAGCATTTGCCATCAGTTACCAGTGGTTAAAAGGTATTGATGTTGTAGAAAATGTATTGGATTCAGTTTCTATCCAAGGAGTTTTTGGAACCTTCCTTATTTTTACTAGCCTATTTTTAGTATTAGGGATCTTTATCTATGCTGTATTAGCGGCATTATGTGGTTCACTAGTCACCAAAACAGAAGATACATCAAAAGTTATTTTACCAGTTACTTATTTATCTTTGATTGGTTATTTATTAGGGATCTCTTTAGGTTCGTTCGATCCTGGTAATCTTATTATCCGTATCACTTCTTATATTCCGTTTCTGTCTTCTTATTTAATGCCTATCCGCCTGGCAAACGAGACAGCCTCGATTCAAGAAGCGGTGATTTCTTTAGTCATTCTACTTGGAACGACTTTCTTACTGACAGTTATTTCTGCTAAAATGTATAAATCAAATGTATTGGTCTATAACGACAAAGGTGTTGTAGCAACATTAAAACAATCCTTTACTTTAATGAAAAGCTAGAATATAAAAAACAAAACACAAATCGTTTGAATGGCAAAAAGATGCTGTCAGACGATTTGTGTTTTTATAATAAAAAAGCCTCGTTCGAAAACGAGGACTAATAGAATTGCAATGCAATTTTGCTATTTTATGTTGTATAAAGTATACTGTAATCAGTTACATGTACGCACCCTAAGGGAGTCGAACCCCTGTCTCAAGAACCGGAATCTTGTGTGATATCCACTACACTAAGGGTGCTAAAACTACCTTACATAGTTTAGCGAATTTTAAGAAAAAACACAAGGGGTAATCAAAATGAAATTTGAACAACAATTTTCACAACAACAAAAACAAACGCAAAAATTAGCGATGACCCAAAAGTTACAACAATCTATCCAAATTTTGCAATATACCACGGAAGATTTAATTGATTATATTGATAATCAGGCACTGGAAAATCCGTTATTAGAAGTTGAGTATCCTTCTTATTCATCTGGCTATGCGAAACCTCGTGATGCTTCTGGAGAAGAGGTGGATTATCTTAGCCAGATTCCTGATACGTCAATTTCTTTATTTGAACATTTGCTTGACCAAGTTCATTTAAATTATCGGGATACTTACTTACGACAATTAGTTTTATACTTAGTTGAATATATTGATTTAAATGGTTTCTTACAAATAACTTTAGAAGAAGCTGCAGAAAAAACTGGTGGTAGTATGGTCCAATTACTGGATGCCTTAACTTTAATTCAACAATTGGACCCGGCAGGAGTAGGAGCACGTAACTTGCAAGAGTGTTTAATGTTACAGACAGAGCGTGATAACGCTGCGCCACATTTAGCATATGTAGTATTAGAAGAAAATTTTAACGAACTAGTAGATCGCAAATGGGAAAATATCGCAAAACACTTTGGTATAACGTTGAGTGATGTCCAGGAAATCTTTGATTATATACAAGGCTTAACCCCAACTCCTGGAGCAGTTTATGGATCTACAGAGGGCTTATTTATTATTCCTGATTTAACCGTGAAAGTCAAAGAGCAAGATGTTCAAGTTTTATCGAATCGAAAAAGTATGCCTAAAGTTAAATTTCAACAAAATTATTTTGCCCGTATGGAAAAAAGTCAGGACCCAGAAGTAATCAAGTACTTAAAAGATAAGCAACAAGATTATGAGTGGCTTAAAAAGACAATTCAACAACGTGGCGATACAATCTATCGCGTAGGCGAAGCAATTGTCGCTCGTCAAAAAGCCTTTTTTTTGAATAACGATCGTCCGCTTAAGCCTTTAACTTTAAAAGATATTTCAGAAGAACTAGGAATCCACGAATCAACCGTAAGCCGTGCGGTTAATGGAAAATATTTGGAAACGGACTTTGGAGTCTTTGAATTGAAGTCTTTTTTTAGTAAGAAAATCGGCGCTGAAACGAATGACTGTTCTTCTAATGATGCCAAGCATCTATTACAAGAGTTAGTTAATCAAGAAGATAAATCCAAGCCTTTATCTGACCAAAAACTAACCGAACTTATGAAAGAAAAAGGAGTAAACATTTCTCGGCGAACTGTAGCTAAATATCGTGATGCGTTAACTATTCCTGGCTCTACGAAACGGAAAAGGTATGATGACTAAATGGTGCTTTGGGGGACTATATTTTTTATAATAAAAAATACTATTTAGGAGGTGGAACATGAAAAGCAAAAGTAGTCCAAGTAAAATTAGCTAAATTGCGATTTTTACTATAGGGCTTATTGCTGGATTGCTTGTCAGAAAGGCCCTTACTTAGATGAAGAGAGACTAAATGGGCAAAGGATATGGTTGTTTTGCCTTAGGGTTCTGCCATTTAAGTTTAAGACGATCGTTAGTTGCTAAATAACGCAGAAAATGATACTATAGAGAACGCAAGGAATTAGAGTTTTAACGCAAGTTTGATTTTTTTACAGTATACGGGTCGTTTTGAGTCTATATTGGTCGATAAATGTCCATGGAGGAGTTTCATGCTTAACGAATTACAATTGATTGAAGCAATTGCTCCCGACATGTTGCATGTATTGCAAGAAAGGTATCGAGTTTTGCAGGGAATTTATTGGATGCAACCCATCGGCCGCAGAAGTCTTTCTGAAAGTTTAGCTTTAACAGAACGCGTATTACGTACAGAAACAGACTTGTTAAAAAAACTCGGATTGATCGTCATTTCCAAAAGCGGCATGCGTTTGACGGAAAAGGGCGAAGAAATCTACGAACGCTTAGGCGATGTAATGGGTCAGCTTTTTGGCATGCAGCAAAACGAAAGGCAACTGGCTGATAATTTTGGCATTGATCGTTGTCTTATTGTAAGTGGGGACTCTGATCAGCAACAAAAGGTAATTGAGGAATTCGGAAATTTGTTAGATGAAGCGTTGCATAGTTGTTTGCCTAATGGTCAAAACATTATTGCCGTAATGGGAGGCACAACAGTTGCAAATGCAGCTAAGCAGCTAACGAACTTAAAAAGTGCCCAGCGGCAAAACTTGTTTGTCCCAGCGAGGGGCGGAATAGGTGAAACAGTTAATCTGCAAGCCAATTCCGTAAGTGCTGAAATGGCGACACGTTCAAATGGTACTTATCGGACCCTTTTTGTCCCTGAACAATTGAGTGCTGCAACCTATGATTCTTTGTTAAAAGAGCCCGCTATCGTAGAAGTTCTTAACTTGATCAACCAAGCAAATTGCGTAGTTCATAGTATTGGCCGCGCGCTGCATATGGCTGCTCGTCGTAAGATGAGTGAAGAAGATATTCTCATGCTTAAACAAAAGAACGCAGTGGCTGAGTCTTTTGGCTATTTTTTCGATGAAAACGGCAAAGTAGTTTACAAAATTCCCCGGGTTGGTCTACAATTAAAAGGTGTAAGGAGTATTCCTTATATTTTTGCTGTTGCTGGAGGAAAGAGTAAGGCAAAAGCAATTCAGGCGTATATGAAAAATGCGCCGCAACAAACGTGGCTTATCACTGATGAAGCCGCAGCAAATGAGATTTTAAGAGGGGTAACCCTTTAAAATAAATTTTTTGGTTTTCATAAGGAGGAAATCACATTATGTCAACAAAAGTAGCTATTAATGGTTTTGGACGTATTGGTCGTTTGGCTTTACGTCGTATTTTAGAAGCAAGTGATGATCTGGAAGTTGTTGCAATTAACGACTTAACAGATAACGAAGACTTGGCTTATCTTTTGAAATATGATACAGCTCAAGGACGCTTCCCATACAGCGTAGAAGTTAAAGAAGATGCGCTAGTTGTAGATGGTAAAGACATCAAAGCATATGCTGAAAAAAGTCCGGGTCAATTGCCTTGGTCAGAACTTGGTGTTGATTTAGTATTAGAATGTACTGGATTGTTTACTGATGCAGCAGACGCTCATGCTCACATTGATGCAGGTGCGAAAAAAGTGTTGCTTTCAGGTCCAGCAAAATCAAAAGAAACGAAATTAATTGTTTATGGTGTAAACCATGAAACAGTAACTGCAAAAGATGAAATTATTTCAGCTGCATCATGTACAACAAACTGTTTAGCACCAGTAGTTAAAGTATTAAATGATAAGTTTGGTCTTGACCGTGCGTTAATGACAACTGTTCACTCTTATACTTCTACTCAAAACTTGCAAGACGCTCCAGGTGGACGCAAGAGCCGTGCTGGTGCTGCTAACATTATTCCTGCAACAACAGGAGCAGCTAAAGCAGTTGGTAAAGTTATTCCAGAAATCGATGGTCGCGTTGACGGCACTGCTTTGCGTGTACCAACAATTACTGGTTCAATCACTAACTTGTATGGCGTATTGAATCAAGAAGTAACAGTTGATCAAGTGAATGCAGCAATGAAAGAAGCTTCATCCGACGCATTTGCTTATGTAGAAGATGAAATTGTTTCTTCTGATATTATTGGTGATAGTGCAGGTTCTCTTTTTGATTCTACTCAAACTGCTGTTTTAGAAGGCGAAAATGGAGAACAATTAGTTAAAGCTGTTGCTTGGTATGATAACGAATATGGCTTTACTTCAAACATGATCCGTACGTTAGAATATTTTGCAGCAACTTTATAATCCGTTGTTGAATAAATTCACTTGCTAATAATATTCATTTGAATTTAAGTTAAAAAAGCGGGGAAGCGACGCGCTTCTCCGTTTTTTTTAAAAGAAAAACGAGATTTAGGAGGGTGAAGTTATGGCTAAAAAAACAGTTGAAGACATTGAACTAGAAGGAAAGAAAGTGTTAGTTCGGGCAGATTTTAATGTTCCAGTAGCAGATGGAGCTATTACAGATGATACTCGAATCAAAGCGGCACTTCCAACGATTAAATATGTATCACAACATGGAGGCAAAGCTATTTTGTTTTCGCACCTAGGTCGTGTAAAAACTGAAGAAGATAAAGAAGGAAAATCTTTAGCTCCGGTAGCAAAGCGATTAGGTGAACTTGTGGAAAGAAATGTAACATTTATTCCTCAAACTCGTGGAAAAGAATTAGAAGATGCGATTGCTAACATGCAAGATGGTGAAATCGTTGTTTTTGAAAATACACGTTTTGAGGATATTGATGGTAAAAAAGAAAGCAAAAACGATCCAGAGCTTGGTAAGTACTGGGCTTCATTAGGAGATATATTTGTCAATGATGCTTTTGGTACTGCGCATCGTTCCCATGCTTCAAACGTTGGAATTGCTTCTAGTGGTATACCTACAGTAGCTGGTTTCTTAATGGAAAAAGAAATTAAGTTTATCGGTGAGGCAGTCGAAAGTCCTAAGCGTCCAATGATTGCTATCTTAGGGGGCGCAAAAGTCTCAGACAAAATCGGTGTTATCGAAAACTTAATCGAAAAAGCGGATAAAATTTTGATCGGCGGTGGAATGACCTATACTTTCTATAAAGCAAATGGTGAAGATATAGGAAATTCAATGGTCGAAGAAGATAAAGTAGAGTTAGCTAAATCTTTAATTGAAAAAGCTGGAGACAAATTAGTTTTGCCTGTCGATTCTATAACAGCTTCCGAATTTTCTAATGATGTCGCAACCCAAACGTATGAAGGAGCTATCCCTGAAGGACAAATGGGCTTAGACATTGGTCCAAAAACAGTAGAAAAATTCAGTGACATATTAAAAGACGCTAAAACGGTTGTTTGGAATGGACCAATGGGTGTATTTGAAATGTCTAACTTTGCTAAAGGAACTATTGGGGTATGTGAAGCTATTGCTAATTTGCAAGGAGCTACAACAATTATTGGTGGTGGTGATTCCGCTGCAGCGGCTGAAAGTCTTGGATTCTCTGATGACTTCACACATATCTCCACTGGTGGTGGTGCAAGTCTTGAATTATTAGAAGGAAAGACATTACCAGGGCTAGCAGCCATTAACGATAAATAAACCCAATTTTTTCTTAATTCTAGGTGAAATAAAGGAGTGTATGAATATATGCGCAAGCCAATTATTGCAGGAAACTGGAAAATGAATTTAACGGCACAAGAAGCAAAAGATTTTGCTGCTGCCGTAAAAGACAAAATCCCTGCAAAAAATGAAGTAGATTCTGTCGTCGGGGCTCCTGCTTTATTTTTAGAAACTTTAGTGAACGAAGCTCAAGGGACTGATTTACAAGTTTCTGCTCAAAACAGTTATTTTGAAAATTCAGGCGCATTTACTGGAGAAATTTCTCCTTATGCCTTAGCTGATTTAGGCGTAGATTATGTAATCATTGGCCATTCAGAAAGAAGAGAATACTTCCATGAAACCGATGAAGAAATTAATAAAAAAGCTAAAGCAATCTTTGATAACGGTATGACCCCTATCCTTTGCTGTGGAGAAACATTAGAAACTTACGAAGCGGGAAACACAAGTGATTGGATCGAAGGCCAAATGAACAAGGATTTAGCTGGATTATCCAAAGAACAAGTGGCTAACATGGTTATTGCTTATGAACCGATTTGGGCTATTGGTACAGGAAAATCAGCCGATGCAAAAATTGCCGATGAAGTTTGCGGTGTTGTTCGTAAAAAAGTGGCTGACCTGTATGATGAAGATACTGCTGAAAAGGTACGTATTCAATATGGTGGTTCAGTAAAACCTGAAAATATTTCTGAATATATGGCTAAAGAAAATGTCGATGGCGCATTGGTCGGCGGTGCTAGCTTAAAAGCGGATTCTTTCTTAAAATTGATTGAAGAAGCAAAATAAGGTAAGATTAAAATAAGGTTCGTTTAAAGAACTTAGTTAAAAGCTCTTATAAAAGCAACACTTATGAGACAATAAAGATAAAAGGAGAGACAATTTATGTCAATTATTTCTGATGTTTATGCACGCGAAGTCTTGGACTCTCGCGGGAATCCAACGGTAGAGGTCGAAGTATTTACAGAATCTGGTGCTTTTGGCCGAGGCTTAGTTCCTTCTGGTGCTTCAACAGGTGAACATGAAGCAGTAGAATTACGCGATGATGACAAAAATCGTTATGGAGGTAAAGGTGTAACTAAGGCAGTTGATAATGTAAACAAAGTGATTGCTGATGCGGTTATCGGCTTTGATGTTCGTGACCAAAC
This sequence comes from Tetragenococcus muriaticus DSM 15685, assembly GCF_000423785.1. Classification (GTDB taxonomy): domain Bacteria; phylum Bacillota; class Bacilli; order Lactobacillales; family Enterococcaceae; genus Tetragenococcus; species Tetragenococcus muriaticus. Next base: position 20,675 of record NZ_AUIQ01000017.1, read on the forward strand.
AGCTATCGATAAGGCCTTAATCGAGATTGATGGTACACCAAACAAAGGAAAATTAGGTGCTAATGCTATTCTTGGCGTTTCACTTGCGGTTGCACGTGCAGCAGCGGATTATTTAGAAATTCCTTTGTATCATTACTTAGGTGGTTTCAATAGTAAAGTATTACCTACACCTATGATGAATATCGTTAACGGTGGTTCTCACTCTGATGCGCCTATTGCTTTTCAAGAGTTTAAGATTTTGCCTGTAGGTGCGCAAACTTTCCGTGAAGCTTTACGCTGGGGTGCAGAAACTTTCCATGCTTTGAAAAGCTTGTTAAGCGAACGTGGGTTAGAAACGGCTGTTGGTGATGAAGGTGGTTTTGCACCTCGCTTTAAAGGAACAGAAGATGCCGTTGAAACGATCGTTGCTGCTATCGAGAAAGCTGGATTAACGCCAGGTAAAGACGTTTACCTAGGTTTTGACGTAGCCGCTTCTGAATTTTATGAAGATGGTGTCTATGACTATACGAAGTTTGAAGGACCTAATGGTGTAAAACGTACAGCAGCTGAACAAGCAGATTATATTGAAGAATTAGTAAACAAATACCCACTTCTTTCCATTGAAGATGGAATGGACGAAAATGATTGGGATGGTTGGAAATTACTTACAGATCGCCTAGGTGATAAAGTTCAATTAATTGGAGACGATTTGTTTGTTACAAATACTGAAATCCTACAAAAAGGAATTGACATGGGTGTTTCCAATTCAATCCTAATTAAAGTTAACCAAATTGGAACATTGACAGAAACTTTTGATGCTATTGAAATGGCTAAGGAAGCTGGCTATACTGCTGTTGTTTCTCATCGTTCTGGTGAAACAGAAGATACAACAATTGCTGATATCGCAGTGGCTACTAATGCTGGCCAAATTAAAACAGGTTCCTTATCACGTACAGATCGTATTGCAAAATACAATCAATTATTACGTATTGAAGACCAATTAGGTGATGTTGCTCAATACAAAGGATTAAAAGCATTCTATAATTTGGACAACAAATAATTTATAAAACAAAAAGCTAGTTCAAAGATAAGTTGTCATTGAGCGAATGTATAAAAAGGACCGAATGATTCATATTTATGAAAACAATATGAATTGTTTGGTCTTTTTTTGTTATTCTGTTTTTATAAAAAATATTTTTATAGCAAATGAATTCTTTTAATGGCACATGGCTAGCCATCTATTAAAAATTATGCTAAAGTGTACTAGACGATGTCAGAAGAAGGCGAGGGATATGATATTGTATAACTTTTTATTAACTGCAGTCATTGTGTTGTCTATAATTTTGGTGATCACTATTATGTTACAACCAAGTAAACAAAATAGTGCAGCTAGTGCTTTTACTGGTGGTGCAGACAATCTTTTTGGCAAACAAAAAGCAAGAGGTTTTGAAGCGGTGATGAAACGTTCCACAGCAATATTAGGAACGATCTGGCTGGTTTTGTTATTTATTTTGGTTTTATTATCTTCTCAATAAAAGTATTCACAAAGGGTTTGGGGATGTTCTCAAACTCTTTTTTTCAAGGTAGAATAAAATCTAAGAGGTGTTAAAGTTTGCAAATAAATTTACCTAAACCACTATTAGAAGAACATGGGAAAAAAGCGGTAATTCTATTACATGCGTATTCTGGAAGTCCCAATGATGTTCGTATGCTTTGTCGCTTTTTAGAAAAAGCCGACTACACAGTTTATTCACCAATGTTTAGCGGTCATGGTACGATGGAACCACAAGATATTTTAGACCAAAAAGTTGAGTCTTGGTTTCAAGACACACAAGCAGCAATTAACCTTTTAAAAGAGAAAGGATATCAACAGCTGGCTGTTTTTGGTTTGTCAATGGGCGGAATCATGGCGATGGATGCATTGACTAAAAATGAGTCGGTCGTTATTGGAGGTGGTTGTTTTTGCTCCCCCATCTTTAAGACTGATAATCATGTCCCAGAAAACTTTTATCGCTATGCTAAAGAAGTTTTAAGTTACGCGAATTTACCCAAAGAAAATTTGGAAGAGCGATTGACACATATCGCTAAAGAATCAAAAACACAGTTAAAGGAAATAGAAAGTTTTTCAGAAAAGGTTAGTGAAAAAGTAAGCACAATCAAAACTCCAGTGTTTTTAGCACAAGCTGGACAAGATCAGATGATTGATGCTTCAACGGTTTTTAAAACTGCTCAAGCACTAAAACAAAACAAATTTACGCTGCAATGGTATCCTAAAAGCGATCATGTGGTAACAATAGGACCAGAAAGGAAGCAGTTTGAAACAGACGTATTAGCTTATCTGGAAAGTTTACCCTGGAATGAGGAATGAATATGAAGGAAACAATGAAAACGAAGATTTTACATTTTATGGAGAACAGTCCTAAAAAAAGTTTTGCCATGGAAGATATTGCGCAAAACTTAGGGCTTGAACAAAGCGACGATTTCAAGGCTTTGGTACAAACTGTAGCGACAATGGAAAGAGAACAACTTGTTGTTTTTAATAAAAAGGGAAAAGTAAAACTTCCATCTAAACAAACCTTAGTCGAAGGCACTTTCCATGCAAATGAACGAGGATTTGGATTTGTCACTATTGATCCTGAAGAAGACGATGTATATATTGCAAAAGAGAATACGAACTATGCTATAGACGGCGACTTAGTAGCTATTGAAATTATAAAGACAACTGACCCTGCTGAAGATCGAGGAGCAGAAGGAAAAATTGTTGAGATCAAACAAAGAAGTATTACGCAAATTGTAGGTGAGTTCCAACTATTCTCTGAAGATGAAATTGCTAAGACAGATTTGTATGGTGTCATTACGCCAAAAGAAAAAAAGTTATCCGGGTTTAAAGTTTTGGTTTCAGCTGTCGGTATTCGACCAGTGGATGGAAATATTGTAGTCGCTGAAATTACCCATTATCCGGAAAAAGATTATTCGGATACTTTAGAAGGAATCGTTAAAAATATTATCGGGCATAAGGACGAACCAGGAATGGACATTTTGTCTGTTTTAGCGGCTAATCATGTTCCTACAGAGTTTTCTGATAAAGCTCTTGAACAGGCCAATCAAGTTCCTGATACGATTGACCCTGATGATTATCCAGAGCGCAAAAATCGTCAAGAACAAACCATTGTAACTATCGATGGAGAAGAAGCCAAAGACTTGGATGATGCGGTTTCTGTCCAAAAATTAAAAAATGGCCATTTCTTTTTAGCTGTACACATTGCAGATGTGTCCTACTATGTAACAGAAGATAGTCCGCTGGATAAAGAAGCTTTTGAACGTGGAACGAGCGTTTATTTAACAGATCGTGTTGTGCCTATGATTCCCCAACGTCTATCCAATGGTATTTGTTCATTAAATCCGCAAGTCCCAAGGCTTGCGATGAGTTGTGAGATGGAGATTGATGAAGAAGGAACTATTGTTTCTTATGATATTTTTCCAAGTGTTATTCAAACCAATGCTCGAATGTCCTATACAGCTATTAATGAAATTCTAGAAGATGAAAAAGCAGAAACTATGGATAAGTACAAAGACTTGGTTCCAATGTTTCAATCTATGAAAGAGTTACACGAATGTTTAGAAACGATGCGTAATAGACGAGGTGCTCTAACTTTTGAAGATAACGAAGCTCAAGTAGTGGTCGATGAAAACGGTCATCCTTTAGATATTGTTTTAAATCAACGTGGTGTAGGTGAACGTATGATTGAATCGTTTATGCTTTGTGCCAATGAAACAATTGCTAAACATTACTCTCAATTAAATTTACCATTTATTTATCGTATCCATGAAGCACCAGATGAGGAAAAGTTGCAACAATTTTTTGACTTTGCAGCGACTTTAGGTATTCTTGTAAAAAATAAAAAGGGAAAAATCAGCCCTAAGGATTTACAAGCCGTAGTGGAAAATGCAGCTGAGAAGCCTGAAAGTATGGTTATTAATACCATGCTTTTAAGAAGTATGCAACAAGCGCGTTATTCAGAAGAAAATCTCGGACACTACGGATTGGCAGCAGATTACTATACTCATTTTACATCGCCAATTCGTCGTTACCCGGATTTGTTGGTGCACCGTTTAATTCGTTCTTATTGGAAAGATGCTTCCAAACAAAAACAAACACGCTGGTCCCGAAAAATTCCTGAAATTGCTCAGCATAGTTCAGACATGGAACGTCGTGCGGTAGATTGCGAACGCGATGTTGATTCAATGAAAAAAGCTGAGTATATGCAAGATCATATCGATGAAGAATTTGAAGGAGTGATTAGCTCTGTCGTTAAGTTTGGTTTTTTTGTTGAGCTACCGAATACAATTGAAGGACTGATTCATGTAAGTGACTTGAAAAATGATTATTTTCAATTTATTGAAAGTCAACTAGCCCTTGTTGGAGAACATACGGGTCAAATGTATAAAATTGGACAACAAGTGACTGTTCGAGTGACTAAAGCAAATCCGGAAACAAGAGAAGTAGATTTTGAACTTGCAGGAAACTCGCAAACGAGTCAAACGAAGCCTAAAAAAGAGCAAAATCGGACACAAAGTAGAAAAAGCCAATCAGAGTCAACAACACAGAAAAGAAATAAACAGAAAAAAGGTAAAAAAGAAAATAAGAAAAAGAAAAAACCTTTCTATAAAGATGCTCCGAAAAATAGAAAGAAAAAGAAATAATGTAGGAAAAGGAGGCGAAGAAGTTTATGGCCAAAGGTAATGGAAGACAAATTGCTCAAAATAGAAAAGCTAGGCATGATTATACGATCCTTGAAACTATAGAAGCTGGAGTTTCGTTAAAAGGAACGGAAATTAAAGCTATTCGAAATGGGAGAATCAATTTAAAAGATGGCTTTGTTCGCTTTCGCAATGGAGAAGCATATTTATTTAATGTACACATTAGTCCTTATGATCAAGGAAATTTATTTAACCATGACCCACTAAGAAGTCGGAAGTTACTTATGCATAAAAAACAAATAAGTAAACTACACGAACAATCTCAAAATAAGGGAATGACGGTCATTCCCTTGAAAGTTTATTTAAAAAATGGCTATGCTAAAGTCTTAGTTGGCTTAGCTAAAGGTAAAAGAGAATATGACAAACGTGAGACATTAAAACGTAAGGACCAAGAAAGACAAATTCAACGAGCTTTAAAAGATTACTAGTTTTGCACTTTATGAAAGGTCTTTTATTTGCATTTCATTTTAGTTTTGATAGTATTTGAATGTAAGAAAGACCTTTCACAAAAGAGAAATGAGTTAAAGTTATTTATTATTGAGAAAGCTTTGGCATTTGAAGTTTTCAATTAGTTTTTTCAATGTCTTTTATCCCGGGGTTTTCGATGAAAATCTCTTGAAATTTTCTTTTTATGGTGGTATGATGCCAATTGTCGAATAAATCAGGGATATGTGCTTTTTCCGTGGTTTTGAGATTTTAAGGGAAAGAAGGTGAGAGCTTTTGGATGAACGTTCACTCTTGTTTCATATTGGCCCCGTTTGGTTTGATGGCACAGTGGTCTTAATGACCCTGCTTACATGTGTGATTATATTTGCTGTTGTTTTTATTTGTACGAGAAATTTACAAATGAAACCTCGAGGCAAACAAAATTTCATTGAATGGGTCATTGACTTTGTTCGTGGAGTGGTTTCTTCGCAGTTGCCTAAAAAAGAAGTTGGAAATTACGATTTCTATGCTTTTGTTTTGTTTTTATTTGTATTTGTGGCCAACGAAATTGGTCTTATGACAAAAATCGTCATCCATGATGATTTAACCTTATGGAAAAGCCCTACAGCTGACCCTGTAGTAACCTTAGGACTTGCTTTTATGGTTGTTTTGTTGACCCATTTCTTTGGAGTAAGAAAGATGGGGACAAAAGAATACTTGATTAATAGTTATTTGCGCCCAGTAGGCATTGTCTTACCGTTCAAATTGTTGGAAGAATTCACCAATGTGATTACGTTAGGATTACGTTTATATGGGAATATTTTTGCAGGCGAAGTTCTTTTAGGGTTGATTGTTTCAATGGTAAATAATCTTGGTTGGTTATCATTACCTTTGGCGGTGCCACTTGAAATGATTTGGATTGGATTTTCCTTATTTATCGGAGCCATCCAAGCTTATGTTTTTGTTATTTTAGCTATGGTTTTCTTAGATAATAAAATTGGAGAAGAGTAAGTAATAATATATTAGGAGGAAAAATATTATGGAATTTATTGGAGCAGGATTAGCAATTATGGGAGCAGCTATTGGAGCAGGCTACGGGGACTCACAAGTTGTTGCCCAAGCATTAGAATCAATGGCTCGTCAACCTGAAATGTCAGGTCAACTACGTTCTACCATGCTTTTAGGTGTAGCTTTTGTTGAAGCTGTCCCAATCTTAGGGATCGTTATTGCCTTAATTATGATTTTATAATAAGAAAAAAAGCGGAGGTGATCGTCTCTTACGTCCTTCTGCTTTTTTTATCATAAAAGGCTTTTACTTATAAAATATTTTATAAAGGAGTTATCAGCTATGCTAAATCAATTGGTTTTGTCAGTTGCAGATGTGCAAAATACGACAATTTCAAATATTGTTGTTGTTACCGGCTCATTTGTTTTATTATTGGCGCTTTTGAAAAAATTTGCGTGGAATGCAATTGCTGACATGATGAACAAACGTGAAAAAAAGATCGCCAATGATTTAGATTCAGCAGAACAGTCACGTACTCAAGCTAAAGAATTAGAACAAACGCGACAAGAACAATTACAATCTTCTAAATCCGAAGCTTCTGATATTATTAAAAATGCTAAAAGCTCTGGAGAAACAAGTCGCCAACAAATCATTAGTGATGCGCAAGAAGAAGTTTCGCAAATGAAAGAAAATGCCCAAGAAGATATTTCAAATGAGCGTCAAGCTGCCCTATCTTCAGTAAAAGGCGAAGTGGGCGACCTTTCAGTACAAATTGCAGAAAAAATTATTAACCAAGAACTTTCAAAAGAAGCGCATGAAGCACTAATTAATCAATCTATTGAAAGTATAGGTTCAGAAGATGAAACTAGATAAAAATACAGTAGCTAAACGTTATGGTAAGGCAATATACGAGTTGGCGACAGAAAAAGGCCAAGCCGAAGACGTTTATAATGAGCTATTGTCATTACGTGAGATTTTTGAAGCTCTTCCTGATTTGGGAAACATATTAAGTGACAGGCGATTGAACTTACAAGAGAAAAGAAGTCTTATGGATGAGCTTATTCAAAACTTTACAGGTATTGTCTATAATGCTTTGGAAGTTATTTTTAAATACGGTCGTATGTACGACTTATTGTTAATTATCGATGAGTATGAAAAAAGATATGATGATGATAAAGGACTTCTTTTAGGTTCGGTAACTACCGCCGTCCCTTTAAAGAAAGAGCAAAAAGACAAATTAGCAACTAAAGTTGCGCAAAAATTTGGTTATGAAACGGCAAATTTACAAGAAAATGTCGACCCTTCAATTGTAGGGGGAATACTTGTTGAAACAAACGGTCGGGTCATTGACGGTAGTCTTAAGACTCAGATTGAAAATTTGCGGAAAAAATTAAGCAAATAAAAAACAGAGGTGAAGCAAATGGCCATTAAAGCAGAAGAAATCAGTGCTTTACTTAAAGAGCAAATTGACAGCTACCAAGAAAAGCTAGCCGTAGAAGAAATTGGTACGGTAACTTATATTGGTGATGGGATTGCTCGTGCACATGGTTTGGAAAATGCAATGAGTGGAGAACTACTTGAATTTGCCAATGGTTCTTACGGAATGGCACAAAACTTAGAATCCAACGATGTTGGGATTATTATTTTAGGAGATTTTGATGATATTCGTGAAGGTGACAGAGTCAAACGCACAGGACGTATCATGGAAATCCCTGTAGGAGACGAAATGGTTGGTCGTGTGGTTAATCCACTAGGCCAAGCAATTGATGGCCAAGGAGAAATAAAAACAGATAAAACACGGCCAGTTGAAGGTCCAGCTCCAGGCGTTATGGATCGTCAATCTGTTTCACAACCAATGCAAACAGGATTAAAAGCAGTTGATGCTTTAGTTCCTATTGGTCGTGGACAACGGGAATTAGTCATTGGTGATAGAAAAACCGGAAAAACGACGATCGCTATTGATACCATCCTTAATCAAAAAGGACAAGACGTTATTTGTATTTATGTTGCTATTGGGCAAAAAGATTCAACGGTTCGAGCCCAAGCAGAAACATTAAGACAATATGGTGCATTGGATTATACAGTTGTCATGACAGCAGGTGCTTCTGAACCAGCTCCATTGCTATATCTTGCTCCTTATGCTGGTACAGCAATAGGCGAAGAATTTATGTATAATGGAAAAGATGTTCTTGTAGTTTTTGATGACTTATCGAAACAAGCTGCGGCTTATCGTGAACTTTCCTTGCTACTACGTCGTCCACCTGGTCGTGAAGCTTACCCAGGAGATGTCTTTTATTTGCACTCACGTTTATTAGAACGTGCTGCTAAATTAAGTGATGATTTAGGTGGCGGTTCGTTAACCGCAATACCTTTTGTGGAAACTCAAGCAGGTGATATCTCGGCTTATATTCCGACTAACGTGATTTCAATTACAGATGGGCAAATCTTTTTAGAAAGTGATCTATTCTATTCCGGAGTACGTCCTTCAATTGATGCTGGCCTATCGGTTTCACGTGTAGGTGGTTCTGCCCAAACCAAAGCGATGAAGAAAGTTTCTGGAACTTTACGTGTGGATCTGGCAAGTTATCGTGAATTAGAAGCATTTACTCAATTTGGTTCAGATCTAGATCAAGCGACTCAAGCAAAACTTAACCGTGGACGTCGGACGGTGGAAGTCTTAAAGCAAGGACTACATGAACCACTTCCAATGGAAAAACAAGTATTAATTTTATATGCGTTAACCCATAGTTTCCTTGATAGTATCCCAGTAGATCAACTATTAAATTTTGAACGTGAATTATTTGATTACTTTGATGCCAATCACTCAGAAGTTTTAAATGAAATTAAACAGACTGAAGACCTTCCTGATGAAGAAAAGATGGATGAACCTATCAAAGAATTCAGACAAACATTTTTAGATGAAATCCAAAATGGATCATTAAGGGACAGTGTACAGTCATTGTAATAAGCAAAAGAGGTGAAGGTCTATGGCTGAATCTTTAAATGAAATAAGAGACAGAATCGCTTCTACAAGAAAAACAGGACAGATTACAAAAGCCATGCAAATGGTTTCGGCTTCTAAACTTACTAAATCACAAGCCCATTCTAAACAATTTCAAATGTATGCTAATAAAGTCCGTGAATTGGTCACTCATATTGTAGCTGGCCAATTAACGGAGGGGCATTCAGCTGAAGAATTAAAGCAATTAAATCCGATGTTGGTAAATCGACCAGTGAAACGGACTGCTTACATTGTTATCACAGCTGATGGAGGACTAGTAGGAAATTATAATAGTTCTATTTTGAAGCAAATGATGACTATGTTACAAGAAGATCATAATTCTTCAGATGAATACGTGATGATTACTATAGGCGGAACAGGTGCTGATTTTTTCAAAACACGAAATATTGATATTGCTTATGAATTACGGAACTTATCTGATCAACCAAGTTTTGATGAAGTGAGAAAGATTGTTAATTTAACAACTTCCATGTATCAAAATGAAGTTTTTGATGAGTTGTATGTTTGTTATAACCACCATGTAAATTCCCTAACAAGTCAATTTCGAGTGGAAAAAATGTTACCTATTTCAGATTTAGACCCTTCAGAAGCTACAGAATATGAACAAGAATATATTTTCGAACCCTCAGAAGAACAAATTTTAGATCAATTATTGCCGCAATACGCTGAAAGCCTAATCTATGGCGCAATTGTTGATGCTAAAACAGCAGAACATGCGGCAGGAATGACAGCTATGCAGACGGCTTCAGACAATGCAGATAATATTATTAGCGATTTATCGACTTCGTACAATCGGGCTCGTCAAGGGGCTATTACCCAAGAAATTACAGAAATCGTTGGCGGCGCAGCTGCTTCAGAATGATTTTATGAACGAATGGAGGAAGAAATATGAGTTCAGGCAAGATTGTTCAAGTCATTGGTCCGGTAGTTGACGTAGAGTTCTCATTGGATGATAATTTACCAGATATCAATAATGCATTAGTGGTATATAAAAATGATGAGAACAAAACGCGTGTTGTATTGGAAGCTACCTTAGAACTTGGAGATGGCGTGATTCGTGCCATTTCTATGGGTTCTACTGATGGCTTGCAACGTGGAATGGAAGTTGTGGATACACAAGCACCAATTTCTGTTCCAGTGGGAAATGAAACTTTAGGACGTGTTTTTAATGTCTTAGGAGAAACAATTGATAAGAAAACACCGTTTCCTGAAGATGCAGAAACAAGCGGGATTCATAAAAAAGCACCATCTTTTGATGAATTAAGTACCAGTTCTGAAATATTAGAAACAGGAATCAAAGTGATCGACCTATTAGCACCTTATTTGCGAGGCGGAAAAGTTGGCTTGTTTGGTGGTGCTGGTGTTGGAAAAACAGTATTGATTCAAGAATTGATTCATAATGTCGCGCAAGAACATGGTGGCATTTCAGTCTTTACTGGTGTTGGAGAACGTACCCGTGAAGGTAACGACTTGTATCATGAAATGCAGGACTCTGGTGTTATAGAGAAAACAGCGATGGTGTTTGGACAAATGAATGAACCACCAGGTGCACGTATGCGCGTAGCACTAACTGGCTTAACATTGGCTGAATATTTCCGTGATGTAGAAGGGCAAGATGTGTTGTTGTTTATAGATAACATATTCCGTTTTACACAAGCAGGTACCGAAGTTTCTGCTTTGTTAGGTCGTATGCCATCTGCCGTTGGTTATCAACCAACCCTAGCAACAGAAATGGGTCAATTACAAGAACGGATCACTTCAACAGATAAAGGATCAATCACGTCTATCCAAGCTATTTACGTGCCAGCTGATGACTATAGTGACCCGGCTCCAGCTACAGCTTTTGCCCACTTAGATGCTACGACAAACTTGGATCGTAAATTAACTGAACAAGGGATTTATCCAGCGGTGGATCCGTTAGCTTCTACTTCAAGTGCTTTGGCTCCTGAAATTGTTGGTCAAGAACATTATGATGTAGCAACACAAGTGCAACGTACAATGCAACGTTATCGTGAGTTACAAGATATTATCGCTATTTTAGGAATGGATGAGTTATCTGATGATGAAAAAACGTTAGTTGCTCGTGCGCGCAAGATTCAAAACTTCTTGTCGCAAAACTTTAATGTGGCCGAACAATTTACTGGTCAACCAGGTTCTTATGTTCCAGTAGAAGAAACAGTAAAAGGTTTTAAAGAGATTTTGAATGGTGATCATGACGATTTACCTGAAGAAGCTTTCAGAAGTGTTGGTAGAATTGAAGAAGCCGTTGAAAAAGCGAAACAAACAAACGGGTAGCTAGAAAGAGGTGCCTTATATGGAGCAGTATTTAACGGTTAATGTGGTAACGCCTAATGGTTTGGTTTTTGACCATCACGCAGAAAAGGTAGTTGCTATAACAACAAATGGTGAACTAGGTATTTTAGTCAATCATGCTCCGATTGTTGCGCCTTTAGGAATTCATGAAGTACGAGTGCAACGCACGGATGCTAAAGACCATGTGAACTGGGTTGCTGTTAATAGTGGTGTAATCGAAGTGCGTGATAATGTAGTCACTATCATTGCTGATAGTGCAGAAAGAGCACGTGATATTGATGTGTCACGTGCAGAAAGAGCCAGACAAAGAGCAGAAGAGTCAATTGAAAAAGCACAACAATCCTCGGATGTGGATGAATTGCAGCGGTCTAGAGTCGCTCTTCATCGTGCAGTTAATCGCATTAATGTCTCAAAACACCGTCCTTAAATAGTGTTTTGAACTTTTTAAAGGAAATAGAGCAGTTGGAAAAATATTCTGACTGTTCTTTTTTTAGACCTAATATGACTTATCTAAAGTAAGATTGTTTTTTCTTTTTGTGTTTTATGTTAACATAATTGTAATGATTGAATTGAGATTTAATAAATGGGGTTATTTATATGCAAGTTTTTGGAATTGATGCGCTTATTCGTTTAGTTAGCCATTTTATTTTTATCTATTTGGCATTTTGGTCTTTAGGTGCTTTGCGTATTGACGCTTTTTTTAAATCTCTACATACCGCACAAATAAGGATGCTAATAACACTTTTATCTATTGTACTTGGGTTTACAGCAAGTAGTTTTTTCTTAGAAATCATTAATCTAAGTAAAAATTTATTCTTAACATTTCTTTAATAAACCTAAGTGTAAAATTTATTGAGGTTTCCTCTAGACGAATAAAAAAGAAACCGTTACTCTATTCATTGGGCTGACAGGCACTAATGAATAAAGGCGGTTTCTTATGGATTCTATTGTAACAGATTTAGTGGAAGTAATGAAGAAGGAAAGAAATTTTTTAGCAAGAGAAAGAGCCATGATGATTTTTTTGCGCAACTGATAGCGACAATCACCCAACTAGCTTTTCAAACGCTCGATGAAGAAATTTGTGCCCAATGGAAGAAAGAAGGCTTTCGCGTCGACCGCAAAAGCGAAAGAACCATCACCTTTTTGTTTGGCACGGTGACCTA
>NZ_AUIQ01000018.1 GCF_000423785.1 Tetragenococcus muriaticus DSM 15685
TCCTCTCTGAAGAAACGCCCAAATAAACGTATTCTCGGGCAATCGATAGACAAACGGCCTAAAGAAATTGATAGCCGTGAAACTTTTGGTCACTGGGAAATCGACACAGTCGTTGGTAATAAGGAGAAGACCGATGCCGTACTACTAACATTAGTTGAACGACAAACCCGCTTTGAAGTTATTATGAAGGTAAACGGTAAAGATCAATATTCAGTGGACGAAGCAATTTATTCTCTTCAAGAACGCGCTGGAGATGACTTTTCTACTATGTTTAAGACGATTACTTCAGATAATGGATCTGAATTTGCAGGTCTACATGAAGCGTTAAAGGATACCCTGGATGTTTATTTTAGCCATCCTTATGCATCATTTGAGCGAGGAACGAGTGAGAATCAGCATAAATTCATTCGTCGCTTCATTCCGAAAGGAAAGTCGATGGGTCAAGTTTTAGAATCACAATGCTTACGTATACAACAATGGATGAACGATTATCCCAGAAAAATATTGGATTATAAAACACCTCATGAGTGTTTCGTCAATGCCTTACGATTAGAAAAGCAAGTGGCTTAACCCGTGAGGGCTTGACAACGAGCCTCCTTCGACATGATTTTAAAGCTGTAGAGCTGGCTGAAGCCAGCTTGTCAAAAGACTATCATGTCTCAGCTCATTATCAAGCCCTCACTACACAGATAGTAACCGTCAAATATCGCATGAAATTTAGTTTTACTAAGTGGCTAACTTAAACTTGAAATTTTGGCGTACAAAAAAATTCAAAAAATTTGAGCATTTACTTTAAGTACGTTATGATTATAATAAGTAACAAATAATATTTTTATAGAGGAGTGGAAATATGAATACTGGTATTACTGCTTTAGATAATTTACTAGCATCATTACCATCCATTGTTGCTGGAATTGTATTACTGATAGTTGCATGGATTGTCGCTACTATCTTAAAAAACATCCTAGCAAAAGGACTTAAAAAAGTCGGGTTTAGCCGTTTACTCACAAAATGGGGAATGGCAAAAACAGAGGAAAATGCCAATTCGGCGATTGATAGCTTAGCAAAAGTTGGCTATTACATTGTTTGGCTAGTTTTCTTACCGGGAATATTTGAAAGTTTTGGTGTTCCTGCGATTGGACGTCCAATCCAAACAATGTTAGATACAGGATTAGCTTATCTACCTAATATCTTTGGAGCTATCATTATTTTAGTTATCGGCACTGTCGTTGCACGTTTTGCAAGAAGTGTGGTTTATAACTTATCCGTAGCTGCTAATATTGATTCTTATGTAGCTAAATTTTTGGGTACCAATACAAAAGACCATGAAGTTGAAGAGAAGAAAGATACATTAGCTTCTGCTTTAGGTGGCATTGTTTATTTCTTGATTATTATTCCAATTGCGTTGATTGCACTAGAAACATTAAACATCAACACAATTGCAGAACCTATTAGCTCTGTTCTAAATACCATCTTAGCTGCTATTCCGCATATTGTGGTAGCTGCAGTATTACTTGGCGTTGGTTTAGTTCTTGCAAAGTTCTCTGGCCAAGTTGTAGGAGACTTATTAAACGGAACTGGAATCAACAAATATTCAAAAACAATTGAAGATAATACGAATATGTCATTTGACTTAGCAAAATTATCTGGCCAAATTGTTTCTTTTGTAGTAGGTTTGTTATTCTTTGTTGAAGCGTTGAACGCTCTACAATTGGATATCCTAAACATGGTAGGATCCGCGATTATTGCTTATATTCCTAACTTGATTATTGCAGCTATTATTCTAGTTGCTGTCTTTGTCGGTGGCGACTTTGTTGGCAATGCTATCAGTAAAGCAACAAAAAGTGGCTTAGCTGGTGCAATCTTTAAATTTGCACTAATCATCTTTGGTATCTTCATGGCATTAGAACAATTAGACTTTGCAACTGCTATTGTGCAACAAGCATTCGTATTGATTCTAGGTGCCGCAGCTGTCGCATTTGCCATTGCATTTGGTATTGGTGGACGTGACTTTGCTAAAAGACAATTAGATAAAGCAGATCACAAAATCGATGAAGAAAAAGATCATTCAGATAACAATTAATTTATCAGTTCAATTAAAAACACAGGTTCCTAAGCAGAAATGCTTTGGAGCCTGTGTTTTATTTTAATTAAAGCAGGAAACAAACTTCGCAACGACTATCTCCTGTTCTTTATTTTTGAATAATGCTTTCCATTTTCTTTATTCATTAATCAAAAATTGAATAAAAGATTCGCAAAGTATTACTCAATTTTGTATTATTGAATAATCGATTTGGATTCTTTTATTCAATATCCGGCGTTTTGTTCAAAATAACTACTTTCTGTGGCACTATTGAATAATAGAACTCCAATTCATTATTCAATTTTAAATTTTTGAATAACGAAGTTGAATTCCTTTATTCATTATTTACCAATTGAATAAAACTTTGGCATTTTCTTATTCAATAGCAAAAATTTAAGAAGCTAATTTTGCATCAAATCCCCCACTACTTTCACGCGTAAACGTGTGGCATTATCAGGATGATAAGCTAATGGAATTTCTTCTACTTCTACTAATTCAATCGTCCCTTCAATCGCTCCCGCTTTCATCGCCTGTTCATCCGCTTTTCCTCGTGCATCTTGTAGAGCTTGTTCGCGTGCAATTTGCGAATAAATATAAATTTGTTCATATTGACCGCCGATTTGTGAGATCGAAGCGCCGATCGCATTAGCAACCGCTCCTTTTTCATCGCGAATAATTTCTTCTACGCCTTTTAATTGGTCTGGCACAATAATATTCCCACCACCGACTAAAATCAACGTTACATCACCTGAGCTAGTCTTCATACGGTCTATCGCTTCTTCTACCATCTGCGCAATCTTTGCTTCAGCTTTTTCGGCAAAATCTTGCGTAATGTGAGCAACTTTTTCTGAATCGCCAATTTCTATTTTTCCTAAACGTACCGCGATATCGGTTGTAGTTAATGTATTTCCACCAAAAGCCAAGGCCTTTTCTGAAATTTTATAACCTACGCTATCAGGTCCCACTGTGACTTCCCCATTTTCTGCTTGGCGAACGATGGAACCTCCGCCAAGGCCAATCGATACAATATCTGGCATACGGAAATTCGTTCGAACACCGCCAACATCGACAGCTACGGAGGATTCACGTGGAAAACCATCGGTAATGACACCAATATCAGAAGTCGTTCCTCCAACGTCTAAGACTACTGCATTTTCTAAACCTGCAAGATAAGAGGCTCCACGGATACTATTGGTCGGCCCACAGGCAATCGTTAGGATAGGAAACTCACGCGCATAATCAATCGACATCAGTGTGCCATCATTTTGACATAAATAAACTTCTGCGTTTTCTACTCCCTCTTGGGCTAATGCTTTTTCAAAGCCGTCACTTGTTGCTTGCATTACTTTAAATAAAGCGGCATTTAAAATAGTGGCATTCTCTCTTTCAATGAGACCCACAGATCCAATGGTAGAAGATAAAGAAATGGAAACATCTTCACCTAAAACTTCACGGGAAATATCATGCACATAAAATTCTTGATCATTTTTTAAAGAAGAAAAGACGCCTACAATAGCGACCGCTTCGACTTTTCCTTGCCAACTTGTTAGAATGTCACGAATTTCTTGTTCATCAAAGGCGGAAAGAGTTTTTCCATCAAATTCGTAACCACCTTTAGCAATAGCATAATTCTCTGTCAAAACATCGACAATATCTTGTGGCCAAGCTGTAAATGGCGTGACCGAAACCGTTGCTGGATATCCTAAACGCAGCACACCTACTTTGGCTAATTTTTTCCGCTCCACAATCGCATTCGTACACTGTGTCGTTCCTAACATCGCATGCGTAACAGCGGTTTGATCAATATTTGCTTCTTGTAAAACACGATGGAGCGCTTGGAAAATGCCGCTTTCAATGTCTTCAGAAGTTGGAGATTTTACACTGTGCACTAAATTTAAATCTTCATCCAAAATTGCAGCGTCTGTATTTGTCCCACCTACGTCTATTCCGATTTTATAATTCATCTATACGCACGCTCCTTTTTTACCAAATCTTCCACTGGAGTATATTCATACTCATAACCAAAGTAGCGTGGACCTACTGTTTCAATACCAATATTGGTTCGCCATTGGGAAGCGCTTGGTAAAGATAAGACACGAACTCTTTTTCCATACTTCAAGCTTTCCGTAGTGACCGGAGCTAAAGTTTCTTGATCAACCAAGCAAATCAAATCTGGGGTTAAAGCTATAGGTTCCCCATTTTTAAGCGCAATAAGATTTTCATTTTGGAAATAAATTTCTACTTGCTCGCCAGTGTCATTTTTTAACCCTTCAATTACCATTTTTCCCCGGTTAAAACCTGCTTCGATGTTTCTTTGTACATCCGTGATTTTTCCATTAAATAGGTCAAAACCACCTGTGATTTCCAATAATTGATTGAATTTTTCCTGAGTTTCTAATTCTTTAGACCGAATAATTCGTCCAATATTTTCAGAAAGAGAAACAACATTATGGATACTAGCCTGTTTGACTTCTTTTCCTGTACAAGGGCAATTACTAATTAAGGCTCTAGCACCCATTTCAACCGTAGCCGTTCGTGCTAAGCGCTCTGCCCACACATTATCAATGGTTTCAATAATGCCAATATTTCCCTTTTCATCAGTTATTGCCATCGGAGTAGAAGAAATACCATTCAAATGAAAAGTTACCATCTGTAACTCAGGAAAAGCTCGTCCCATACCATCACAATCGACTAATGGTAAGTTTAGCTGAGCGGCGACAATAATTGGAATCATCGAATTGACGCCTCCTGCTTCAATTGGAAAAACCCCTTTGATTTCCTTACCTAAGTATTTTTCCAATTTTTGAAAAACGCGTACAAATTCATCACCTTTAGGCATTTTTTCGATCATAATACTAGGTGCCCCCATAGAAGCAGCCGGCGTATAAACCGCCTCTTCATCTACTTCTTCTGGTGAAATGACTCTTACAGGACCATATTCATTCACTGCCGAAAGAGCCATCATTTTGCCAATATACGGATCGCCTCCACCTCCAGTTCCCAATAAAGCGGCGCCTACGGCAATATTTTCAATGGCTTCTGCATCAATTTTATGCATAATATTTCCTCCAATATTTCTAATTTAGTCGTCTATATTCTTATTGACTGCTTTTTTTGCTGTTATCTTATAAGCCCCATAATAAATAATAAATGAGAGAATAACGCCAATGAGTGGCTGATTAATTAATTGCGGCGCATTCGGGAAAAATTCCAAAATAACTGGCAAAGTAGCAACGGTAGCTCCAATGAACCAAGAAATAACACCTAACCAATTAATGCCAGCTACCTCATACCAATTGTCTGGATCTCCTTTTTGGATCAACCAATAAGAAGCAATCATCACGCCTGCAACTGGTGGAATCATTGCAGACAATACATTCATAATAGGAACAAAATAATCCAAAATACCAATAGCCGCGAGGATCGTACCGATGCCACCAGCTGCAGCTACGGCCACCTTTTGTTTTTCTTTAGAAACATTAAACACATTAACAATCGCAATTCCTCCAGAAAAAGCATTCACTGCATTTGTTGTCCAAGTAGCCAAAAGCATGGCAATGACGCCAATTACGGGCATACCAAGCTGGCTAAATACCAAAGTAATATCAGCGGTAGCCGAAGTCACCCCAAAAATCGCTCCTGCTGCAATCATTAAAAGTCCTGCTGGTAAAACGCCGACGATAGAAGCCTTTGCTACACCCGAACGCTTACGCACATACTGCGAATAATCACCAGCAATAATCGCGCCTAAAGCAAAAGAACCAATCGAAACGGAAACACCAGAAAGAAACGGCATATGTGCTTCTGGTTGATAATTCATAACCGCTGCCCAACCGCCATCGGTCACCGAAATGGCCACAGCATAAACTACGACAGCTAATAAAAAAGGTACTGCGATATAATTCAACCAGCTAAGAATCTTAACGCCAAAAATCGCAGATAATAACATCACCGTGCCCCAACACAAACTAGAAAGCCATACAGGAAAGGCAACATCATAAAACGCTAAAAATTGAGAAAATGCTTCCCCGGCGACATTGGCTTGTAAACCAAACCACCCTAGACAAGAAATAGCTAAAATAATAGCGATAACTTTCTGCGCTCCTTGCTCACCAAAAACTTGAGAAGCCACTTGAACCGTTGGGCGCTTTAAATCTGAACTTTGTATCCCCTGTAAAATCATACCAAGCACAATAACAGCGTGGCCTACTAATGAGGCTAATATTGCTTGCCAAAAAGGCATTCCGGCAACAAGCGTCCCGCCTAACAATAACCCCGGCACGCTAATTTTAGAACCCACCCAAATAAAGGCCAAACTTTGCCAAGATTGCTCAACTTTTTTATCTTTCATGAAAATCCCTCATTTCGTTTGCAAGTTTTCTGAGAATAATCGCTATTATACGGAAATAAAGAAGCTTTGTATTTAGTTTAATTTTCAAATAAAAAAGAGGTGCTTTGTCAATTTTGACAAAACACCTCTTTATTCTGTACGTTTTCCTGTATTTTTTAATAAGCGCCAAATAGCTATCGCCCGGTAATAAATCAAACTTTCAGGGAGTTTGGTCACCGAATAATGAACAATCTCGTTAATACGTTTGATCCGATATTTGATCGTATTCATGTGCACGAATAACAATTCGCCAGCTTTAGCATAATGACTTTGTGCATCTAATAAAAAGACGGCCAGTGTTTCGAGTAATTCTTCTTGTTGCATTAACGGCTGTAATGGTACAAGTGCTTGACGAATAGCTTTTTCTCCTTCAGAAACAACTCGCTCACACTCAGCGACAAACTGAAAATGCAGTTGCGTAAATATTTGTTGCTGGGGATATAAAAATTGGGCTTGTTCAAAGTACTTTTCCATTTTGATATAAGCCGCTTGCACATCCGTGGTTGTATTCATTCCCAAATACTGTACAATCGTTGTCTCGAGCTGTTCTTCTTGCAAATGCTCAAAAACTTGTGAAGCAATCGTAGTGAAATCTTCTTCTGTCTTCCCCTCATCCATAAATACAACCACTGTCTCTTCAAACAATTCAACAAGCAAAACGTTAAAGCGTAATTTCATTTCTTCTTTTAAATGATACATGACAAATTTCCGCTCAGCAGGGTCTTTCACATGGACAAACCAAACATTCGAAATACTTCCCACATCGATATGCAAAATAGCACCTAATCGACGCATTTTGACACTTTCATCATTTAAAATTGCTTTTACAAGTTCTTGTGTATTTACAGCTTCATAGTTTTGTCCCCATAAATTCATAAAAATTTGCACCACTTCAGCAGCTTGCTCCACCATATTTTCCGTTAAAGGCTGTGTCTCCTTAAACATATAAATTTGAATAGTTTCCATACCGTTATGAAAGATGGAACGTTTTACAACAGAAACAGAATCAATCGTTTGAATACTAGCATCAGTAGTTTGCTCGACCATATAAGACAAATCTAACGTACTAATGCTAGGCCAGGTGCCTGCGTTGATCATTTGGCCTCTAATATCTGTTAATACAATCGAACTATGCGTACGATCAGTTAACATTTTAAGCATCGTATCTACATTTCGTTGATTGCTTGGAAGGTTGGAAATTTGTTCGAGTATTTGGTTTGAAAAACTCATTTCTTCCATCTCTTGTTTAATAATCGCCTCAACCACTTCGTAAATAACCTCGCTATAACGTAGAGAAGGTTCACCTCTTGGCATAACAACCAGTGGAAAGTCCAATTGATCACAAATATCAATCAAGCGCTGATCCACTTCTGGAATAAAGACGCCTACATAATAAAGAATTAATCCAATTTCTCCTTCATGCTGTAAATGCTGGATCAACTTTACTTGTGCATTAACATCATGAGCAATGGTCATTAAACCACTGATGACAATTTCGCTGCCATACTTATCTTCTTGATTAAATAACTCTTTTCGCAGTTTATCAACATTGGACTGTTCCAGCACATTAATTGAAGTAACAGGTTGGTCCAAGCCAGCTTTTCCTGCCACCACTTCAGCTTCTCTTAAAGAAGGTAAAGTTAAGAGGTTTTTGAATTCCACGCTCATCCATGTCCCCTCCCTTTTCGCTTGCTTTATCCGTTATTGTAGCATTAGCGTAAGATAAAGTCATGAACAACTTTCTTTATTCATTGATATTGAGTAAAGGATTCGCAAAACATTATTCAATTTCAGATTTTTGAATAACCGATTGAGTTTCCTTTATTCATTATTCTATTATTGAATAATCGATTTGAATTCCTTTATTCAATATCCGGCGTTTTGTTCAAAATGACAACTTTCTGCGGCACTATTGAATAATAGATCTCCAATTCATTATTCAATTTTAAATTTTTGAATAACGAAGTTGAATTCCTTTACTCATTATTTTCCAATTGAATAAAACTTTGCCATTTCTTTATCCAATAATAGATGAGCAGAAACGCCATAGGGTCCAAATCAAAAAAGACACCTCCATATGGAAGTGTCTTCTTATTCATTATTTAACTGAGAGGCTAGTTTGATTTTCAAAAAAGTTATCTAAAGTTTCGCGTATTTCATCCGTTGTTTCTGTTTGCATCAGTTCAGCTCGCAAATCGCTAGCTCCTGGAAAACCTTTGATATAAATTTTAAAGAAACGACGTAAGCCAGCAACGGGACGAGGAACAGACTCACTATAATGATCTTGTAAATCAAGTTGTAAACGCAGCAAATCAATGTATTCTTGTACGCCATGTTCTTTAGCTTGCGTTTCAAAGGCAAAAGGATTATTAAAAACGCCACGCCCTATCATAACTCCGTCCACGCCGTATTTTTCCACGAGTTCCAATCCCGTTTGACGATCAGGAATATCCCCATTAATCGTAATCAAAGTTTGCGGCGCAATCCGGTCACGAATAGCCACAATCTGTGGAATCATATCCCAGTGGGCATCTGGTTTACTCATTTCTTTACGCGTCCGTAGATGAATCGATAGATTGACAATATCTTGTTTTAATAAATGAGTAATCCATTCTTCCATCTCTACCATTTGTTCGTAACCGATCCGCGTTTTCACACTAACTGGTAAACCACCCGCTTTAGCTGCATCAATCAATTCCGTAGCAACTTCTGGTCGTAAAATTAGACCACTACCTTTCCCACGTTTTACCACATTACGAACAGGACAGCCCATATTAATATCAACACCACTAAATCCCATCTCCGCTAAACCAAGGCTCATCTCACGGAAATATTCAGGTTTATCACCCCAAATATGTGCCACGATGGGCTTTTCATCTTCTGTGAAAGTCAGACGACCTTGTACGCTCTGTCTGCCATCAGGGTGACAATAACTATCCGAATTAGTAAACTCAGTAAAATAAACATCCGGCGCACCAGCTTCTTTTATCACATGACGAAAAGCGACATCTGTCACGTCTTCCATTGGCGCTAAAATAAAAAAGGGCTTCGGTAACTCTGCCCAAAAATTCTTAGTCATTATATATACTCTCCTACTTTATGTATTCCATCTCTATTCAAAACAAAGTTATTATACTAGGAAAGATGA
This sequence comes from Tetragenococcus muriaticus DSM 15685, assembly GCF_000423785.1. Taxonomy (GTDB): domain Bacteria; phylum Bacillota; class Bacilli; order Lactobacillales; family Enterococcaceae; genus Tetragenococcus; species Tetragenococcus muriaticus. The sequence continues at coordinate 9,622 of NZ_AUIQ01000018.1, forward strand.
ATTGGTGCAAAAAGTTCGTTTGCCCTCTTTTAGCATTTTTAATTTACCCAGAAAATTTATTCTTAGCGATAAAGTGTGATAAAATAATCATATAATAATTCAAATAAAAAGAGGTATGAGTTGTGGCACAAGTAATTTTTACAAAAAATGGTTTCTCTATCGAAGAACCTACAACGCCATTTGAATATCGTTTAAAAAATGAACCTTTTCGTACACTTTACGAACAAGGATTTGCAGAGAAAATAAGTAAAACTGACCCTTCCATTGACTACTTATTACAGGTGGCACAAAGTTTTATCCATCAATTAAAAAACGACGGAGAAATCGAAATTACACGTGAGTTCCGTTTCCCATCGGTCCATTTTTACCAAACATTAGCAAACGAGGTTCCTTTTGTCATCGGCTATGAATTTGTTACCGTTTCTTGGCTACAGGCTATTCATCAAAAACTGGCAAATATTTTTGCTGAGGAAATGACAAATTTCCAAGGAAGTGTAGCAGACTACGTTCAGTCAAAAAACCAAAACTTAACAACCGCCGGAAGAGTCTATTTCCACTTGATTGAGCGTAAGCAAGGGCCCACGCCTTTTGCTTTTTTAGCTACTTATGCCACGCGCCAAAATGGAAAGGTGAATCATAGACCGTTAAAAAATGCACTTTCAGAATTCGAAAATTCAACTGAAATTTTCTCACTACTTTCGGCAGTTGGTCAAGTCGCTAATAAATCTACTTTTATCTCCCAGTTAGTTGAATCCGGGGAGTTATTTTCACCTCTAGGGTTTAACGAACAGGAAGCTTATCAATTTTTAAAAGAAACGTCGGTTTATGAAAAAAGCGGAGTGATCTGTAGAATTCCTGATTTTTGGAGAAAAGAATACAAAGCTACAGTCAAAGTCACCCTTGGCGATCAACAGCCAAGTTATCTCGGCATGGATTCCCTTCTCTCAAGTCAACCAGAACTCTACCTAGGTCAAGATCGCTATTCAAAAGCCGAGATCGAATCACTTTTACAACAAGATGAAGGACTTGCTTTTTTAAAAGGAAAATGGGTCGAAATTAATCATGAAAAATTACAAAATCTGCTCAACACTTTTGAAGAACAAGAAAATACACAATGGACACTATTCGAAGCCTTACGAAACCAACAAATAAATACAGATTCTGAAGATAACCAACCCATCGAAATAAGTAACGGACAATGGTTAAATCAGGTGTTTACCCAAATGACAACACCAAGAAAAATTAACCAGACTGAGCCCGCAGCCACATTTCAAGCTAAACTACGACCTTACCAACGTGTCGGCTACAATTGGTTAAAGTTTATGCAAAAACAATCTTTTGGAGCTTTACTCGCTGATGATATGGGCTTAGGAAAAACTGTACAAATTTTAGCTTTATTAGACGCACTAAAACAACAAGGCGTCCGTACGCTTTTGGTCATTCCAGCTTCTCTCATCGAAAATTGGAGAAAAGAAGCAGCTAGATTTGCGCCTAATTTAAACGTGCAAATCTTACACGGAAAACAAACTGATATGCAGGATGCCACAGCTGATCTGTTCATTACGACTTATGGTATGGTAAATAAAATCACAGCTCTTTATGAAAAGACATTTGACTTACTCATTTTGGATGAAGCTCAAGCCATTAAAAATCCAGGAACAAAACAAACTAAAAATGTCAAGGCTTTGCGTGCACGCGCTAAAATCGCCATGACAGGCACGCCCATTGAAAATCGTTTATCGGATTTGTGGAGTGTCTTTGACTTTTTAAATCAAGGTCTGTTAGGCACGAAAAAAGAATTTAGCTCCCAAATTAAAAAAGGGATCGATTACGGAGCTTTAAGAAAAATGATTTCACCCTTTATTTTGCGACGTTTGAAAACCGATCAACAAATTATTTCCGATTTACCAGCAAAAAGTGAACAAAAAGAATACATTGGGCTTTCAAAAAAACAAGTGGCTTTATATAAAGGTGTACAGCGCGAGATTGAAAAATCATTGGAAGACTCCGAAGGGATTCAACGAAAAGGACTGGTCCTAGCTGCCATTTCCAAGTTTAAACAAATTTGTAACCATCCTGACCAATATCTGGGCAATCAAGAGTTTCGACCGAACCTCAGTGGAAAATTTGAAAACTTACGTGCCTTATGCGAAACGATCCGGGATAAACATGAACAGGTACTAATTTTTACGCAGTTTAAAGAAATGTGTGAACCTTTAAATGAATTTCTAGCCGAAGTTTTTGGCAAACCAGGCCTTGTCTTACACGGGAGCATGCCAGCAAAAAAAAGAGCACAGTATGTCCAGGAGTTTAACTCGACGGAATCCTACACGCCTTATATGGTATTATCGATCAAAGCTGGCGGTGTAGGACTTAACTTAACCGCCGCCAATCATGTGATTCACTTTGATCGTTGGTGGAACCCAGCAGTTGAAGATCAGGCAACTGACCGAGCTTTCCGTATTGGCCAAGAAAAAAATGTTTTTGTTTATAAATTTGTCACAACAGGAACCATCGAAGAAAAGATTGATGAAATGTTAACCGAAAAAACACAACTTTCTAATGATCTTATTTCTGAAACAAGCGGTGAAAATTGGCTAACGGAAATGAGTAACCAAGAATTGAAACAACTGTTTACTTTGGAGGCGAACTGATCATGTCTAGCTACGATTTTTATGAATATGAAAGTATCGCAGAAAAAAGGGATAGAGCGGCAATAAAAAGAAGAAGCTATCAAAAAAAGCATCCAAATGCTGTTCCTATCACTATAAATGGTAATAAAATCGCTAAGTCTTTTTGGGGAAAAGCGTGGTGTAATCATTTAAAATACTATGCAGACCATGATAACCGCGTTTCTAGGGGACGTTCTTATATCAAAAATGGTTTTGTTTTTGATTTAGCTATTAAAGAAGGACTGGTCACTGGAACCGTGAGTGGTAGTGGCAATAATCTTTATCAAGTCATCATTACTATAGACCCTATTGCTGATCAGCGCTTGGAAGAGCAAATCAACGGCCATGTTGAAAGCTTAGAAGATTTGACCTACGGAAAATTCCCTAAAGCATTAGAAGACGTTTTTCTAACAAGTGAGAATGGTCTCTTTCCAAAGATGAATGAAATTCAATTTAGCTGTAGTTGCCCCGACAGTACTTATATGTGTAAACATATCTCTGCGATACTATATGCGGTAGGCGCCAAACTAGACTCAGAACCCTTGCTCTTATTTGAACTACGTGGTGTAGATACTTCTGCTTTAGTGAAAAGATCAGTAGAGGAAAAGATGTCTTCTCTCTTAGAAAACGCTTCTTCTGCAAAATCTGACCGTATTATTGAAGATGACTCAGTTATCGATCTTTTTGATTTAGAATAGAATATTTTTATTTTAGCTAAGGGAGAAATTCTCATGATCAAGAATTAGGCTGGGAAAAGTAGAAGAAAACGAACTATCATGGAAACTCTCCCATGATAATAAATGAATTTATTCGTCAGTTAGCTATAAAACTCATTTATCCATTTGGCATGGAAAGGTTACAACAAAAAATCGAAGAAAGAAATTGTCTCCCTCTTCGATTTCTGCGTATTTTAATTACTAATTAAAGCTTTCTGCAACACAATCACCACACAGCAATATACCCGTCGGTACGTCCTTCTGTCGCGGCGACATAGACACCGTCGTCTTGCTGTAAGATGATTTGTCCACGTCCGATCATAATTGTTTCATTGAGCAATTGGATATTATGTCCTCGTCGTTTTAACGCTTCGGCAACATGGAATGGAAAAGAAGGTTCGAGTTGTACGGATTTTCCATGTTAAATGGCAGTTCGACGGATAAAATGTCGGCCTCCAATCTATGAATTATTGGGGGGCATCTCCTTCGATGTCCCCCAATCTGCAAACTATTGGTGGTATCTCCTTTGACGTCCCTCCAATCCGCTAATTATTGGTGGCAATTTCTCTGATGTCCCTCCAATCCATAATTTATTGGTGGCAATTTCTCTGATGTCACCCCAATCCGCAAATTATTGGTGGCACATCGAAAATAAAACGAACCATTTCTAAGGAAATTTGAAGTTCGGTTCAAATTTTTACCAATATCTTATTTTTTTGAAGTAAAGTTCAAAAAAACTTTAATTCATTCAAAACTCCATATTGCTTGCCCCTTGTATGAAAAATTGCGCTTCCTCATAATGATAAAGAATTTTCGAATAATCAAAAGGTCGCCCATTTTCCAAATAATAGATAGACTCTAAAAAAGCTGTAGGATCTCCAGTTTTCAAGTTTAATAATTCAGCGTTTTCTTTGTTTAACTTCCCTACCCGAAAAAAATGATCCGTAAAACCTGGCCTAAGTTTTAAATCCTCTATAAGGTAACGAAAGATAGAATCCTCCACGATTTCTTGATTTAAATAAGGAACAATATCTTTTACATAAAAAGATTTCTCAATAGCAAATTTCCTTCCTTCAATCGAACGTAAGCGTTTCACATAATAGACATCTTCGTCTTCTGAAATATCCAAATTAGCCATCACTTCTGTTGTGGGTTTGATCACTCTTAAATCTAGCATCTCTGAGCCTAAATGAAATCCTTGCAACGTACTTTTAAAACCATTGGCTTCTAAAATGTTGATATAACCATGTCGACGGTGTTTTCGTACAAAATTGCCACTACCTCTTACCTGATAAATATATCCTTGTCTTTCTAGTAACGTTAACACTTGAATGATAGTATTTTTTCCTACATCAAAATATTTCATGAGTTCTTCAATACTTGCTAATTTGTCTCCTTGTTTCATATCATTCGAATTAATTTTTCGAATCATCTTTCGAGCAATCTCTTTATACTTCGGCATCTCAGAGTTCCTTTCCGATATTTTTTTATATTGTATCACAAGATTCAAAAGCTTTCTATATTATATGGGCTTTGACAAATTATACCCATACGGTTACACTCGTTTATATTAAAAAATAAAGGAGTGCGAACCATGGCAAATAATAAAGAAACCGCTACATTTATTGTAGAGCACATTGGTGGTCAACAAAACGTTGATTCTCTCGTCCATTGCGCGACACGTTTACGATTTAAATTAAAGGATACAAGTAAGGTGGATGAAAAGGCGCTAAAAGATCATCCAGGTATTTTAACCGCAGTTGAAAGCGGTGGACAATACCAAGTTGTTATTGGTAACCACGTAGCTAAAGTGTACCAAGAAATTATGGATCAATATGATATCCAAGCTGGTGAATCCAGTGACGCCGATGATGATAAAAGCGCAGAGGATATCAAACAATCCGTTCGTTCAAAAAATCCCATCGCTATTGTTTTTGAATATATATCAGGAACATTTTCTCCACTAATTCCTGCATTAGCCGGTTCAGGCATGATTAAAGCGCTTTTAGCGGTGCTTACAATGGCTGGTTGGTTGAGTGAAGAAAGTTCTACCTATGCTGTATTAGATGCAGCTTCCAATGGGTTATTTTATTTCTTCCCCGTCTTTATCGGAATATCCGCTGCAAAGTTCTTAAAAGTCAATCCATATGTCGGTGGTGTTATTGGCGCTGGCTTGTTAGAGCCTAGTTTTGCTTCATTAATGGATGTTAGCAACAGTTTAGATTTTATGGGGATTCCATTAATTATTTCTGATTATACGCAAACCGTTTTTCCGATGCTAGTTGCGATGGCTTTTTATGCACCTATCGAACGGTTTTTCAAAAAATATTCTCCAGACACGATCCAACTATTTTTTGTGCCTATGATGGGCATTTTAATTATGGTACCATTAACCGCTTTGATTTTTGGTCCATTTTCACAATATCTTAGTCAAGCAATTGCAAACGGATTAGTCGCTTTACTTGACTTGTCCTCTATACTAACCGGTGTTGTGTTTGCTTCCGTTTGGCCATTTCTTGTCGTATTGGGCGTACACTGGGGAATTACACCTATCCAACTTGATAACTTAGCTCGTGGCGGTGATCCATTGAACGCCATGGCAGCAGGTGCAACTTTCGCCCAAATGGGGATTGCTTTTGGTATTTTCTTACGTTACCGCAAAAATAAAAACTTAAGTTCGTTATCTCTTGCTGGAACTGTTTCTGGTATCGTCGCTGGTGTAACCGAACCTATCTTATATGGTTTCATTTTACGTTACCGTCGTTTAATTCCTATTTTAATTATTTCTGGAGCTGCCGGTGGTGGCCTTATCGGATTCTTCGGTGCTGAAATGTATAGCTATGCATTTAACAGTGTACTGACAATCCCAGCTTACGGTCCTATTCCACAATATGTATTTAGTATCGCTGTCTCCTTTGTTGTAGGAACAGTTTTGACCTTTATTTTTGGTTTAGGAAAAGAGGCTGACGCTTCTGTTGCGACAGAATCAACCAGTGAAACAATGAATGAAAGTAAGGAAGAAGTTGAAGCAGAAAAAGAAGCTAGCGATAAAGAAGAAATCGTTGAAGGTACGCAAATTAAAATTCAATCCCCTCTTAGCGGAGAATTAGTTCCATTAACTGAAGTAGAAGATGAAGTATTTTCTTCTGGCGCTATGGGTAAAGGCGCTGCTATTTTACCTACAGATGGTACATTAGTTGCTCCATTTGATAGTAAAATTTCGTCCTTTTTCCCTACAAAACATGCGATTGGATTAACAGATGAAAATGGCATTGAACTACTCATTCATATCGGAATGGATACTGTCCAATTAAACGGAGAACATTTTTCAAGCTCTGTAGCAGAAGGACAAGAAGTAAAACAAGGTGACAAGTTAGTTAATTTTGATGTTGAAGCCATTCAACAAGCGGGCTATTCTGTAGTATCACCGATCATTGTGACAAATACTGATAGTTTCAAACAAGTGGCTAGTGAGAAATCACGTCACGTCGAACCAAATGATAGTATTATCACTGTAGTTAAATAAACATTTTTCAGGAGGAATTTCATCATGAGTAAATTACCAAAAGATTTCCTATGGGGCGGCGCAGTTGCCGCCCATCAAATCGAAGGTGGCTGGGATCAAGATGGCAAAGGGCCTAGCGTTGCGGATGTTATGACCGTTGGTGGTCCAAATAAACGCAGAGAAATTACGGATACGATCGAAAAAGACAAATTTTATCCTAACCATGAAGCCATCGATTTTTATCATCACTATAAAGAAGATATTCAACTTTTTGCTGAAATGGGGTTAAAAGCATTCCGAACTTCGATTAATTGGACGCGCATTTTTCCAAATGGAGATGATGCTGAGCCTAACGAAGCCGGATTGCAGTTTTACGACAATCTATTTGATGAATGCCTAAAACATGGCATCGAGCCTGTAGTTACGCTAACTCACTTTGAAATGCCATTAAACCTTGCTAAAAATTATGGTGGTTTTCGCAATCGTAAAGTTGTTGATTTATTCGTTCGTTTTGCCGAAGTTGTCTTCAAACGCTACAAAGATAAAGTAAAATATTGGATGACCTTTAACGAAATTAATAACATGATGGATTATACAAACCCGATATTCTTGTGGACCAATGTGGGCGTGCAAGTGAAAGAAGGCGAAAATCCCAAAGAAGTCATGTATACAGCAGCACATCACACATTAATCGCGAGTGCTCTAGCTGTAGCTAAAGGAAAAGAAATCAATCCGAACTTCCAAATTGGAGCAATGGTCTCCCATGTACCAATTTATCCTTTAAATTCTGATCCTAATAATGTCATGTTAGCAGAAGAATCCATGCATTTACGTTATTTCTTCCCAGACGTACAAGTACGCGGTAAATATCCAAATTATGCCCTAAAAGAGTTCAAACGCGACGGATTAAATATTCCTATTTTAGAGGGCGATGCAGATATTTTAGCTAACGGTAAAGTCGATTATTTAGGCTTTAGTTATTATATGTCGAATGTAGTGGATATCAACACAGGAGAAAATGAAGATGAAAACATTCATGGAAAGATTCCTTATCAAGTAGACAACCCTTATCTTTCTGTCAGTGATTGGGGCTGGGCGATCGATCCCGTGGGTTTGCGTTATACGCTCAACCGTTTCTGGGATAGATATCAAGTGCCACTATTCATTGTGGAAAATGGATTTGGCGCTGTCGATACTGTGGAAGAAGATGGCAGTATCCATGATCCTGAGCGCATCGATTATCTGCGCCAACACATTCAAGAAATGATCAAAGCTGTTGATTACGATGGCGTAGAACTCATGGGATATACGCCATGGGGAGTTATCGATCTTGTCTCCTTTACCACTGGCGAAATGAAAAAACGTTACGGCATGATTTATGTTGATCGTGATAACGAAAGTAACGGCACTATGGAACGATCTAAAAAAGATTCCTTTGATTGGTATAAACATGTCATTGAAACAAACGGAGAAGAGTTAGAATAACATATAATAAAAAGCGAGGGAAACAGGTTTTTAGTTTCCTTCGCTTTTTTCAACTATTAACTGACCCTTTCTACTACCGGCTTTTGCTTCATATACCGTCTTATCAGCAAACAAATACTATAACCAACGAGACAACCTAAAAAGTTCAGCAAAATATCACTTAATGAAAAAGTTCCAATGTAAAATACATATTGTATCGTTTCAATGCCTGTGATGGTTAATAGTGAAATCAAAATAAATTCAACCCAATTTGCTCGCAGACCGTACAGCCCGCCTAATGGAATGAAATAAGCTAAGTTTAAAAACGCTTCTATTAACGTTGCTCGATCCCAAATAAGAAAATCGAACAAATCGGCGTTAAAAGTATGATACTCGGGTGCTTTTGTAAATAAGACAACAAAAAGCAAAAATAGATAAACGCTATAAAATAAATAAAGATAGACAAGTGAAAAATGACGAAATTCCACTTGTAAATATAAAAACCAACAGCTGAGTATAACAAATACAATCAATGTTTCCTTTGTATAATCAAAACGGTTCATAACATTTGCAAATCGTTCGTATTGTAGTAATGTCGGATAAGCAAGATATTGAATAATTCCAAAATCCAAGATCGTTGAGATAATTAATGCAAGAATGCAACGAATACTTCGGGACATAGTGTTCCTCCTTTTGCCTGTTGTAAAATATACTATAGCAAAGTAGGGAAATATTACGAGTTTTATGCTTAATATTTAGAAAGTTTTATACAAAAAAAGCAAGAAACTCATTTGTTGAATCCCTTGCTTTTTATCTTTTTAAATCTGTCTAAAGTAACGCTTCATTAAAAACTTAACAGCTATAACTTACTTCAACTGCAAAAGTGCATTATTTGCGGCCACATATCCTGAGGAAATACTCCAAGTATTCATCATGCTCGGCATAGAGTCATGACCATTTGCACCACCAATGACTTCTCCTGCGCCCCAAATATTAGACACTCTTTCGCCATTTTTCGTCCGCAGGTTTAAGTCTGCACCTGTCACAAATCCCCCAAGTGTCGTAGCAAAACGATCTTTTTGTTCGACCACATAGAATTCGTCTCCTTCGTAATTATGCAAGAATTGCGGGTCTCTGTCGAATTCCTCGTCCTTTCCTTGAGCTGCAAATTTTTCATAACTGTTGAGTGTTTTTTGTAGTTGTTCGGCGTCAATACCCGCTTTTTGTGCTACTTCTTTTAGACTTCCGTGCACAAATATAGGAGATTTTTTACCGTTATTAGCAAAATAATGCTGGATTTCTTCTTCGGTAAAATCATGTAAAACTAACAAATGGTAAAATTCTTCCCAAGTTCGTTGATCCATAAGCAAAAAGGCCATTTTATCCGTTTGTTCTAGCACAGCATTTCTTAATTTGGCATAGACGTCGGACTCGTCGACAATTCGATGACCTTCTTTATTCACATAAATCGCACCCATATCTGTCGCTTTTTTCGAAGCATAGGTAGTTAGTTTAGCGATTCCTGGTTCAACTTCCACGCCGTGAGGATAAACTTTATACCATCCTATATTTTTCGTTTGCAGTTCTAAGGGAGCTAAAAATTGGAAAGCATCACCTGTGGAAGTTTGTGGTCCGTAATAATTTAGTCCCTGACTTTCTTTACCACGCATGTCCAAATTAGCGCCATACCCACCTGTACTTAATATTATCGCATTCGCATGTACGGTTAACGTACGTTTCCTTCCTTCAGCAACAACACCAGTGACTTTTCCCTCTTTGTCTTGCAGAATATGTTCCACACGAGCATCGAGAAAAATTTGACCGCCCTTTTTAGTAAAAGCTTCTGCTACTTTTTTTACTAATTCATAACTACTAGAAGAAGGTAACTCAATTTGACGGTCAATCGAATGCTCTGGTGTTTGCGTTTGCGCTTTACCGTAATTCAAATCGGCAAATTCACTGATAAAATCGATCGCATCCCCGATATTTTCCGTCATCATTTGAGTTAAATTTTCATCATTTGTGTGTAAACTTTCGTTACTGACATCTTCTGCCAATTTTTGAGGAGAGTCTTTTTTAGCATTTTCACCAAAAACTTTTTCTGCCGTTTTCGAGTCTGTAGCTGTAACATTTGAGCCGTTTAAAATTGTTGCGCCGCCCAAATAACCATTTTTTTCTAACAAAGCCACTTTTTTACCAGCCATTAATAAACGCGCAGCGGCGACTAACCCAGCTTCACCGCCTCCAATAACCACAACATCTGTTTGAACTTCTTCTTTTTCTCGCGCTTGTCCTTTTTCTTTTTCAGGTAATTGGACGCCTTCTTTTTTTACCGCCTGATCTGCGGATTCTAAAATAGCTTCACTCATGACAGTAGCACCACTAATAGCGTCGATAGCAAAACTTTGGTTTTCTAAAACATCGGACCTTAATTTATCAGCCACCTGATTAAAAATCCCGGGCGTTTCAGAATGCTGTTTTATTTCTAAATCAGTCACTTGATCATTATCAATACTAACCTCAAAATCGATCGGACCATTATGCCCTTTCGCTTGCGCATTAATTTTTCTTTTGTTCGCCATCGTTTTCTCTCCTTTAGTAAATCGTTCTATCTATTCGTTGGAACAATTACAGTTCACATCATCTTGGTAAAATTTTTCTGCCAAACCTTGTTACATTTTTAACAATCTTCATACTTAAATGTAAACTGCCTTTAGTTCCCTGTCCAATAGGATTAATGCATAAACTCATAGAAAAAATTCATGTATTTAAAATAGAAATAATTTCAATCGATAATTGGAGCACAATATCGTATAATATTTTAATAAGGAGATGGTATCCATGTCTTATTCCACAATTACATTGAGAGTTTCAGAAGAAAAAAATACGATGAAAGCAGGAAAACTACACCTGCTTTCATCGTATTTTTCTTATAACCCTTATTCTACGTACTTCTCTATTCTCTCGTCTTCAATCACACCATTATAATTTAAGCCATAGCCAAAGTCATAAGTGTTACCTTCACTATCTTTATAAGATTTCATATCTTTAGGCACGTCCTCAAATTGTTCTTCTACCGTATCCATGTCTTTAGGAAATTGCATTGGTAACAAGCCGTTTGGCTCGTGATCTCCTAAAATAACATCTAATAAGGCATTATCCGAAATTCCAAAGCCTACAACGATTGCATCCACTTTGTCTTCAAACTCAGACATAATGACTGGATTTTTAGCGTCCATCGCAACGACTATCGGAATATCATGATCAGCTTTTTCTGCTAGTTCAGACGCATTCAATACAGCATCTAAGTCATATTCATTCGCTATATCCGAAGTTTCTCCATAATAACTCCGATTTTGTTTTGATCCATCTTCTTCTTTGTTTCCTGCAATTGATTCTTTACGGACATTATCACCATCAGCTGTATAAGGACGATATTGTAAGGATAATGGATAGTAAGTTTCGTTATCATCTTTAATACCCGCGAAACTAAAGTTTTCTCCATTATCCGGACTAGCCATCCCCGCAATAACTAGATCAACATCATCCAAGTTATCCGGTTGTTCATAACCAGTCACATTGCCCTCATCATCTTTTATTTCCGTATCAGTAACTACTTCACCAAAATATTTTTCTGCGGTTTCCACATCCATCGATGGTCCTCTAAATGGTTCAGCGTCCCCTATAGAGCTTTCATGGGGATCTCTCATAGTAGACGGAATATAAACAACTTGATCCTTGTACTCATCCATGTTGTCAGTAGGAGCTATCGTATTATCTTTATTTTTTAACATCACAGCTGAATTAAGTTGCGCTTTATAGCCAGCATCTACCTTATCTTTGCTTCCTACTGCTTCAGTTGAATCATCGATATCTACATATGGATCCTCAAATAACCCTAAATCAAACATTGATTTAACAATACGTTCGCCACTTTCTTTAAAGCGATCTTCAGCTGATTGTTCTAAATCCCCGTTCTCATAATCTTCTTGCCACATTTTGTAAGCTTCTAATACAGGCTCTTTCTCATTATTGCCGCCAAACATATCCATGCCAGCTTTTAAAATTTCAAAATGCCGTTCTTCTTCTGTCGCATCTTCCATTCCAAAACCAGAGCCCATAAATTTTTCACCGTAGCCAACTTCTTCGGAGTTTTCACCAGTTACGCCCCAGTCAGTCACTAGTTTCCCCTCATAATTATTGTCATCACGCAGAATATTAATAATATCTCCATTATAAGCCGTTCCTACATAATCATCACCAATTAAAGGATTACCGTCTTTATCCGTTTGGATAGAATAGGAAGTCATAACTGAACTTGCTTCCTTCGTTTCACCAGATAAATTTAAACCACCATCTACAAAAACTTTGAGATGCTCTTTCAGATTATCCCCTGGATAAACACCAAATTTTCCTTGGAATAAATGTGCTTCTCGTCCGCCTTCGCCTGGACCATCTCCTGGAAAGTGTTTAATTTGAGTAGTAATCGAATCAGTGCCCCAGCCTAGATCATTACCATCTTCATCAAAAGAGGATTGCGAATAATTAACATAAGCTTCCGCCAGAGCCGCCGCTAATTGACTTCCTTCACCAAACGTTCCTTCCACTCGTAGCCAACGGGGTTCTGATGCTAAATCAATTTGTGGACCTAAAGCTTCCGTCATCCCTAAAGCGCGGTATTCTTGTGAGGACATATTGGCAAATTGACTAACGATTTTAGGACTAAATGTTGCTGCCATCCCTAAATTCGAAGGCCAACGCGAAATATCACCCTCAGAATTATACGTAGCACTTTCTCCTGCAGTACTTCGAGGATCAGAGCTAATATTCACAGGAATAATGGGCTCATCTTCAGTACCTAACCCTTCGACAAAGCTTTGCATTTGATTGGTCCATTGTACACTATCTTCTACATCATTAGGCCCAGCATGCAATACATTACGTAGATCATCGTTTTCTAAGTAATTTTCTTGCTCCTCGGTTAACCCGTCTGATTGATCTCTTTCATGAGAACTAAACAGCATCAATCCAGCAATTTGATCCATTGATAATTCTTCAACAAAGGCTTCAGCACGTGTTTCTGAGCTTTCTCGCCAGTCTTCAAATGAATCTAATTCTCCATTTCCATTTAAATCTTTAAAATAGTAAGTCTGTTCATCATCTTCTTCGGTTAAAATTTCGATATTACTATCTGGAGAAAAACTAATATTGGGATGTTCTCCAGGATTTGCTGCAATGGAAAACTCAGTCGTTTCATCAGACATCTCTTGGTAATTATTATTACTTTCTTCTTGAGCTGACGAGTCTTCCTCAGAGCTGGTACAAGCACTTAACAATAACGGCGTTACGAACAAAAACAATCTTTTCTTCCACATTTTACCCCTCCTGCTACTTTTCTTTATTTCTCTTCTTTCAATTCGTTTTGAAAACCCTCCTTGTTATAAAGCGGTTTCATTTTCCGTAAAAAATAAAGCTTTATATTTTTATAAACCTTTATATTAAGTGTACTATACGATGCACAAAATGGAAACCTTCTCTTAGATTCATTATTTAACTCAACTTTTTATTTCCAGAGTTAATTTTTCGAAGCTATTCTAGTTTTCAGGCTTTTTTCCGTCCTTCTAAAAACATAATCATTGATTCAATTTATGTAACTGTGTTACTTTTTACTTATCACCTGATAAGTAACCTAATTATCAAAAAAGAGAGACAAAAAGGAGTAGCAATGAAAAAAATAGTTGTTGTAGGAGCGGGCGTAGCAGGGTTATCTGCAGCTGTGCGCTTGCAGAAATTAGGATATGACGTGCATTTGTATGAAAAAGAAGCAAATCCCGGTGGCAAGATGAATCAAATTAAACAAGATGGTTTTACTTTTGATGTAGGGCCCACCATTGTAATGATGCCAGAAATTTACCAAGAAATTTTTGAATTCTGTGAAAGAAACCCTGATGATTACATTCCAATGAAAAAAGTAGACCCTCTATTAGAATTAGTTTTTCGCGGAGAGTCTCCACTATTATTCTCTAGTGATTTAACCCAATTAACAAAGACCTTGGAAACAATTTCTGAAGAGGACGCGTAAGGATATTTTCATTTTTTAGCAGATATCTATAAACGCTACCTCATCGCTAAAAAACATTTTATTACCCAATCCTTTCGTAATTTCTGGGATTTTTATAACCCTAAATCTTTATATGCAGGATTGCGCTTGAAAACTTTTAGCGACGCTTATTCTTCTATTTCAAAGTTTGTCAAAGATGATCGATTAAGAAAGTCATTAGCTTTTCAGACCTTATATATTGGTGTTTCCCCTTACCAGGGCCCTTCATTGTACACGATGATTCCCATGATTGAATTATTTTACGGGGTTCATTTTATTAAAGGTGGCATGTATACATTAGCAACCGCCTTAGACCAATTGTTCGATGAATTAGGTGGGAAGCGTCACTACGCGACACCTGTAGAAGAAATTGTGATCGAAAATAAAAGCACCACAGGCATTCAAGCAAACGGAGAATTCATAGCCGCAGATGCTGTGGTTTGCGGAGCTGACTTTCCTTACGCGATGGAAAACCTTATTCCAGATGAAAGCAAACGTGGAAAATATAGCAATAAAAAAATTGCCAATATGGATTATTCTTGCTCGTGCTTTCTACTTTATTTGGGATTAGATAAGAAGTACCCAGAAAGTACTTTGCATAGTATTTACTTTGCGGATGATTTTAAGAAAAATACGGATGACCTATTTGAAAACGGCGTACTACCTTCAGATCCTTCTTTTTATCTTTATCGTCCCTCACTAATGGACGAAACTTTGGCGCCAGAAGAAAAAGAAGGCTTGTATGTTTTAGTACCCGTACCTGAACTATCAAAATACGATGACTGGACAAATGTAAGCACACAATCTTTTCGCGATCAAATCATCCGTTTAATAAAAGAACGATCCATTTTTACCGATATTGAAGAACATATTATTATGGAAGTTTGTTATACGCCAAAAGAATTTGAACAAAAATTTAACGCCTATTATGGCGCAACTTTTGGTTTAAAACCCACTCTGGCTCAAAGTAATTACTATCGCCCCCACAATAAATTTGATTATGCCGAGCGCCTATACTTTTGTGGGAGTAGCGCCCATCCAGGAGCAGGAGTCCCCATTGTTATGCAAAGCGCTAAACTTGCAGTAGAGGAGCTGACAAAAGATGACAGCACAGTATAATGATCATTTTGAAAAACGAAAGAAAGAATTTAACTATTGTGAAAATATCATTCAACATCATTCAAAATCGTTTTACGCCGCGTTTTCACAATTACCTAAAAAGAAGGCAAAAAGCATTTATGCGATTTATGCCTTTTGCCGGATGGCAGATGATATCGTAGACGATAAAAAAGATGCCGAGCAGTTAGAAGAATTATTTGAACAATTAGAGGCTTTCGAGGCAGGTTTTGTTCCGAATGAGCCTACTTGGTTAGCGTTAGAAGTGGTATTTGAAGAATTTCCCATGGATATCCATCCTTTCTATGACATGTTGGTTGGACAGCGAATGGATCTTAATTTTCAGCAACCCCAGTCTTGGCAAGAATTATTAGAATACGCCTACTATGTCGCAGGAAGCGTCGGGTTAATGCTACTACCCGTTTTATCAAATACTCCTGCACAAATCATTACGCCTGCAAAAAGACTCGGCGAAGCGATGCAGCTAACAAATATTTTACGAGACATTGGTGAAGACCTAAACATCGCAAGAATTTATTTACCCCAAAAAGAAATGCAGCGCTATAACCTAACAGTAGAAGACTTGCAAAAACAAAAAGTCACTAAAAATTTCATTGAATTATGGGAATCGATAGCCAAATATGCCGAAAAGCTTTATCGTGAATCCCTAGATATGATACCTTATATTGAAAAAGACGCCCGTAAAGCTTTGTTAAGTGCTATAATGATTTATAGTGAATTATTGCCAGAAATTAGGCGAAAGCAGTATAATGTTTTCGAAAAAAGACAAGCCGTTAGTTTGCAGAGAAAATCAGAATTAATTCATTCACTCGAAAGTAGTATAGAAAAATAAGAACTTAGTGACTTTATGTATGAAAAGATTTTAGATATAGCAGAGCAGCTATTTATGACACAAGGTTATCAAGCGACATCTACGAGACAAATCACAGAAATTTTAGGGGTAACCCAACCTACGATTTACTATCACTTCAAGAAAAAAGAAGATATTTACTATGCCGTGATGTTGCGTTTATCCAAAGATATTGAGCAAAATTTAATAAAATTTGTTGAAGACTCGACACAACAGTTAGAGTCAAAATTGATATCAATGGTAGAATTTTTGAGAGAAAAGCACCCTTTTAATTTTTTCGTAATGATGCATGATGTTCAACACTCTTTGCCTAAAGAAATGACGACAAAACTTTATCAACTCTTTTCAAGCTCTTATAAGGGACCGTTTATTCGTTTACTAAAAGAAAATCGCGAGAAACTGCAAGCGTCCGTTGATATTGAATTTGCTGTAAGTCAGCTATTTATCTTAATGGCTTCGTATTTAGATAATACAAATCCAAAAGATAACATTTCGGAGATGATTTATCTGTATTTGCACGGGATATATAAGGATTAGTTTTGTACGTTAAGGTTCTCAGTAAATAAAAAACAAGAGGAAAGAAGCTTCATAAGCGAATAACTTCTTTCCTCTTGTTACAGTTCTCTTAATACGAGCCATTCTAACTACACTTGATTTGGCAATGAAAGGAAACGTATCTTTTATTTATTTTCCAGCGAAAGTCGGTTCAATTTTCGTTTTACAACCATATAACGGAAAACTAAAAAGAAAATAAATGACACGCCGAACCCTACAGTAACATCTGACAAAAAGTGAGCCCCTTGCATCATACGACTAAACATCAAAATAGCGGCATAAAAAGCAAGGGCTAAAAATACAGCTCTTTCCTTTAACTGCCACTTCAGAGGAACCATTGCTAAGAAACTTAGACTTAACATTGTTCCATCCCACATTGAATGACCTTAAGGAAATGGTTTGATTTTATTTTTTTTCGGTGACAAAAGATAAGTATCTTTCACCGTTGATCTTATACCAGTACGTGAACAGAACAAACTCATCTTGCATCGAATGAAAGCGCACACGTCCAAAAATAGATTTAACACCTTCTACAACCATCATGGCAAAAAATGTAGTTAATACAATACCAATCCCGGCCAAACGATAACGTTGCGCTAAAGAAGTTGGAATTTGCCGAACTAAATAAGCAATCAAAATAATGGCAAAAGCACTGTACACCAATCCCCATCCATAAAAATAATCATGAATCCAATAAACGCCTACTAAACTCCACAATACATAAACGGCGCCAGAAATAATGAGGACAATTGGCTTTGTTTCTGAAAAAGAAAGTGTCCAGAAAACTAAAGCAGAACCGATCATAATCACAGTACCAATAACACCTGCTGCAAAATACTCAAAAAAGTATGAAAATCCATTATCTTCGCGTAACAAAGCTTGGTCAATTTGTAAATCATAATAATTGGCAATAATAAGGCAAACGAGTAAAATAAGACCAATAGTGGTATAAATCTTTCTCATAATTTTCCTCCATTCATAGATACCCCTTTACCAAATCAATAATTGCTCGTATTAACTATCTCAAGTTTAATGCTATTTTGTAAGCGGTGCCAAAAAACTCAAGAAACAATGGAAAGTCCATCATTTCTCAAGCTTTCATTAAAACTATAACCACTCTTTAAGCTTATAACGCATAAGTTTGTTGGAAGCATTTCTGGGCAGCTCTTCAACAAAATGAACCTCTTTAGGAACTTTATAAGAAGCTAGTCGTTCTCTCACATAGGTCTGCACTGCTTCTTCATCCAGCGCATTTTGAGCTTCTTTTACAACAAAAGCTACCGGCACCTCGCCCCATTTATCATCTGGCTTGTCTGTTACGCCAACTTCTTGAACGTTAGTAAGCTCAGTGATTACACTTTCGACTTCAGAAGGATAAATATTTTCACCACCTGAAATGATCAAATCATGCCGACGGTCGACGACATACAAAAATCCTTCCTCATCAAGGTAACCTAGATCACCTGTCTTCAACCAGCCCCCTTGAAAAGCTTTTTGGTCAGCGTCGGTATTGTTGAAATAACCTTTTGTTACCATCGGCCCTTTAACATAAATTTCGCCAACACCTTGAGAAGATGGCGTATTAATTTGTAATTGTGCTGGAACTAAAGGCTTACCCGCTGAACCTATTTTACGTAGCGCATCCTGTGGACTCAGCGTCACGATTTGCGAAGAAGTTTCCGTTAAACCGTAAGATTGAAAGACGGGTACACTCTTTTTTTGGGCTTGTTCAAGCATCGGTTTAGGCGCCGGCCCGCCTCCTAGTAACACACATCGCAATTGTTCAGGATAGCTTTCATTATCCAACTTTTCTAACAAACGTTGCAGCATAACCGTCACGACTGAGATCATAGTAATATTATTATTCATCAACGCATCGTGAACTTTTTCTGGTTCAAAGGATTCCATCAAATAAACAGGCATGCCATAAATCACGCTTTTAAATAAAATAGACAAGCCGCTAACATGGAATAACGGCAATACAGCTAACCACTTGTCTTGGGGAGATATCCCCAAGTTAAGCGCTGAGCCGATCGCACTCCACCAATGATTTCCATAAGTGTGGACCACGCCTTTAGGAAAACCCGTAGTGCCCGAGGTATAAATGATGGTGAAAGGATCGTTTAATGTCAATTCATTTTGTAAAGCAACTTCTTTTTCAGGCAATTGCTGCAGTTGAGAAATTGTCTTTTTCTGAGCGACCTCGAGTTCTTCCTTTTCATAATTCAATTGGTCCGAAGTCACTAATAAATTCACCTTAGCATCATCAATCTGAAATTGTAATTCATTTGAGCTTAAGCGCGTATTTAGTAAAACAACTACAGCCCCAAGATAACTTAAGGCATGAATGGTAATCACCATATGGACATCATTTTGAGATAATAGAGCCACATGACTACCTTTAGCAACGCCTAAGCTAGCTAATCGCCTAGCCATCGATTGACTGGCTTGATAGAGCTCTTGGAAAGTCAACTTTTCTTTTTCATTATATTCCAGTGCTATTTGGTCAGGTTTCAAATCTGCCTGTTTAGTTAACCAATGGGAAATTACTTCACTCATTATTCAAAACTCACTTCCTCGATACATTTATAAATAACAAAATATAGCAACTTTTGACATGAAACAAAAGTTGCTATATCAATAACCTTTATTAAGGAAAACGTGGGAACTGATCAAAGTCCGGCTTTCTTTTTTCCTTAAAAGCGTCACGACCTTCTTTGGCTTCATCGGTCGTATAATATAAGAGGGTTTCATTGCCGCCCATTTGTTGTAGACCAGCCAATCCATCTGTAGCAGCGTTAAATGATGCTTTCAAAAAGCGTAGCGCGGTTGGTGATTTTTCCAAAATTTCACGGCACCATTGCAAGGTTTCTGCTTCTAATTGATCCAATGGCACTACTTTATTTACTAACCCCATATCATAAGCTTCTTTTGCATCATATTGACGACATAAATACCACATTTCGCGTGCACGTTTTTGTCCGATCATTTCTGCCAACAAGCCAGCACCATAGCCAGAGTCAAAACTACCGACTTTCGGGCCCGTTTGTCCAAAAATAGCATTATCAGCGGCAATTGTTAAATCACAAACGACATGTAATACATGACCGCCTCCAATCGCATAACCTGCGACCATCGCAATCACTGGCTTAGGAATATTACGAATCAATCGTTGTAAGTCTAGGACATTTAGACGTGGTACTTGGTCTTTACCGACGTAACCACCGTTTCCTCGAACAGTCTGATCACCACCAGAACTAAAGGCTTTTTCTCCAGCTCCAGTCAAAATAATCACACCAACAGATGAGTCATCTCTAGCATCTGCAAAAGCATCGATCATTTCATTTACTGTCAATGGCGTGAATGCGTTACGTTTTTCTGGGCGGTTCATCGTAACCTTAGCCACCCCATTATATTTTTCATAAGTAATTTCCTCATAGTCTGTTACTTTTTCCCAAGCGACTTTCATTCATGATTCCTCCTCATTTTCTATCGATATTTCAAATATTTAGAAAGAAAACTTTCATTATTTTAAAAGTCATCTTGGGTATAATTTAGTACTTTTTCTTTGTTTTCTCAAGAGAAAGCGTTTGAAGGTGAACTTTCTTACGGATTAAATTTTACAGGGAGTAAAGTGAAAATTGACACTACGCTTTTCTTTCCATAAACTAAAAGTGATCGATTTTATTAAATTTAACATGCAGGAGGTTTAGCCAATTGGAAAATACATTAATGGACGCGCTTGGTATGGAAGTTGTTTCCGCAGAAAAAGAAAGTGTCGTCATGACCATGCCAGTAGATCATCGTACCCGTCAGCCAGCTCAATATTTGCATGGCGGCGCCAGCGCTGCTCTGGCAGAAACAGCAGCAAGTATCGGTGCCTCCGCAAATATCGACTCTAACAAGGAAACTATTTTTGGCATAGAAATCAACGCGAATCATATCAAAAGCAAAACCGACGGAACCGTCACGGCCAAAGCAACGCCGCTCCATATTGGACGCAAGACTATGGTCTGGCAAATAAATATAACCGACGAAAAAGACCAACTTATTTGTGCCGCTAGATGTACGCTGGGTGTAGTTGCAAAATAAGGATGAGTAAGAAAATGTGATAAAATATTTTACCAATTTATTTGCATTACATACAATTTTTTATATAGTAATTTTGCAAGAGATGATTCATTTCTATGAAAATAAGCTCTCGGCAAAAAGACGTCAATTTCCATGTCTATGGAGCAATTGACGCCTTTTTTCTCAAAATTCCCAGTTATTATAAAATCGTAAGCTAAGAATAATCTACAATAATGCGAAGTAACTGGATTATTCATTCAAGTCTGTACTCAACGAAACACACTATTTCATAATCGAAAACCTTCTTTAGCTGCTTCAATATCAATACCCCCATTAGTTTCTGCTTCTTTCAATCTTTCAACAATTTCCAAACTTGCTTTTAATTTATCATAATCTGTAATATCTATGACTGCATATTTCCCCTTGCCATTCTCTGTCAAAAAAACAGGTTGTTCATTCGTCACTTCTTGTAAGACTTGGCTATAATTTCGTAAATCAGAAATCGGTCTGATATTCTTCTTGACCACGCTCCCTTGTAGCATATTGTACTATGTTTTATGGATTATTTGCAGCTAGAATAGGCCTCGCATACCTTCTACCCCACAAAAACCAAAATAGTACATTAACATTGGTTGACTTTTTAAATAAAAAGGTCTACACTATTTTGCGGATTGATTAAGGGAAGTTTATTAAAAATTTCCTTTTCATGTAAGCGTTTCTTAAAAATAATAATTGAAAGTGAGGGCTTTAAAATGAATAAAGTCACGATTGTAGGAAGTATTAATTTGGATACGAATTTGCGTGTTCAGCGAATGGTGAAACCTGGAGAAACTATTCATGGAAAAGAACACTATACAGCAGCTGGCGGTAAAGGAGCAAACCAAGCGGTAGCAGCGGCAAGAGCGGAAAGCGACACGCGTTTTATCGGAGCAGTAGGAAATGATGCTGCCGGAGAAGAGATGCTTGATTTGTTAAAAGAAGAAAATATCGACGTTTCTAAAGTTGAAATAATTGAAAATGAAGCAACTGGGCAATCTTTTATCACAATTGATGATAATGGTGAAAATGCTATTACATTTTTTGCTGGGGCAAACTATGCTTTTGGACCAGAAGAAGTTGCAAAAGGTAGTACGTTAATCGAAACGAGTGATTTTGTTATTGCTCAACTGGAAACGCCTATCGAAGCAACAATCAAAGCTTTTGAAATTGCGCGAAAAGCAAATGTTAAAACCATTCTAAATCCAGCGCCAGGGGAAAGTGATCTTCCTCAAGAATTGTTACAAGTAACTGATATTATTGTTCCCAACGAAACAGAAGCAGAGACAATCACTGGGATTCATGTCAAAGATGAAACTTCAGCTAAAGAAGCCGCAGAAAAATTTCACGAGCTGGGTATTGAAGTTGTCATCATTACTTTTGGCGCGCAAGGTACTTTCTACGACTATAATGGCTATAACGAATTAGTCCCAGCCTTTAAAGAAAAAGCTGTCGATACAACTGCAGCCGGAGATACTTTCATTGGTACCATGAGCAGTGTATTAAAAACAGATTTTTCTAATCTA
>NZ_AUIQ01000019.1 GCF_000423785.1 Tetragenococcus muriaticus DSM 15685
CATTTGCCCGAATATCAAGCCTTTTATCGTAAAAAGTATCAAGAAACACCGAAACATCAACACAAAAGAGCCCTCGTTTTAACTGCAAGAAAATTTGTGCGCTTGGTGGATACGCTACTACGGAACCACCAACTCTATACGCCACCTAGGAGCGTGATAGAAAAATAACAAAAAAGTTATTTGCGCATTGCTAGGGAAACAGCCTATGAAAACGCTTGATTTGCATAGGCCTAGTTCAGTGCGCCTATTTTTTAGTGGTAGAGTAACAATAAATTCATTTTTTATCTTGACTCTTTACCACTATGCTTAATTATTTACTTTTTTAAAAATTCAAACCTTATTAAATTCACCCTCCAGTCTAATTGATTAAAATGTAAGCCACGTTGTGCTGACTCCAATTCCCCTCTTTGATTATCAATCGGGTCGCCCCTTAGTTGTTTTTTAGGTATGGAAAAATCAGTCTGTATATCGTCATTTGCCGGCAAGCGAAAGACATCGAGATTCCCAAAATAGTATTTCCAGCGATCGAGGTTATTCCCTCGGTAAGCACTGCCGCCAAATGAAGCATCAGCGTATACCCAACCAATTGTTGGTAGATAAAATTTCGCCCAGTCATGCGGACCTTGGGTATACTCGGAAATATATAAACCGGATTCCCATTTTGCAGGGATACCAGACATACGACATAATGTAATGAACAAAATGGCTTGTACACCACAATCTCCCTTTTGATTAATAGCACAATATTCGCTAATGTTTGGTATAGTAAAATACTCCCTCATGTAAGAATAATTGACTTTTGTTGTAACAAATTCATAAATTTGATAAGCTTTTTCAATTAAATTCATTTCCTCACTAGTGATTTCTGCTAAAAGTTTATACAAAAAGGTCGTAAATAAAATGTGAGGACTTTTTTCACTCAGCTCATTTCGAAATATTTGTTTTTCTTCATTAGAGAGCTGTTTAGCAAAATCTTTTTGTGTTTCCATGACCTTAAAAAGATCATGGTAAGTGGCTGTAATTTCATATTCATGTTCTACTTCGAAGGTTAAGTCCTTTTTATCGTCGGATTGAAAAGCAATAGTGCGCTGGCGTGCTGTTGTATCAGCAATATCCAAAACTTCTCCTTTAGTTGCAAGCACCTTTTGTCGCTCTGTATTACCATTGCTGCGAGGTAAGGGTAAATGAGAAAGAAAAGGGCCTTCTTGGTTAGTCATCTCTACTTTCGGAGTAATCGTTTGTTTTAAGGTAATTTTTGCCTTGCGACTACCTAGGTGTTTCATTACCCTCACATTGTCATCCAGTTCTGTTTGTCTTTCATTGTCAATATTGTTTTCTTCTTCGTAACGGTAGCGGAGATAATAATCCTTCCGTGTTTTAACTAAATTTTCAATAAAGCGTCGATGAACATACATTTGTCCTTTTTTGTAGATCCATTCAACATTGTTGGTACGAACGAGCTCTTCGATTTCACGAGGTTTTACCTCGGTAAAGCTATCTTCCAACATTTGTTGAGCTTTAAGTTTATCAAAAGGAAATTGGTCTTTCTTTAATGCAGATAAAACAGCCAGTTCTCCTTCTAAGCGTTTTTTTAATGTTTGGCTCGTTTTAGGAAAAGTCAATTTTTCGTGAATGAGCTCTTCGGCAAAGATAAGATCTCCGTTTTTTTTAGCACGTGTTATATCTTCTGGTAAAGGTACAGATAGATAGCTGATATCGTTTAATTCATAAGACTTCAAGTAGTATTCCTCTTTTCTTTGAGTGTTATGTTTCAATATTATAGCAAGGTTTAAATATAATTTCCAGAAAATTCTATCATTTTTTATACAGCGATTTAAATATGAATCTAATGGGATAAGCACAATAGTTTGAACACAAAAAATTTCCAACCAAGATTCCGAAAAAATCGGAATCTTGGTTGGAAATTTACTATCTCAGCTTATGTTTAAAACGCTCGTTGCAATAATTGTTTTGTTAGACGGGTGATACCATCTTTGGCTTGGCATTCTGGTAACTGTGCAATTTTTTGCAATGCTCGTTCAGTATAGCTATGGGCAAACTCTTTGGCTTTTTTTACACCATCGTAGGTTACGACAAGTTTGGCAACCTGTTGTGCATCCTCTAATGAGAGATCTTTTTCTTTGTCCAAGTATGGAGCAAATACCTCTGGATGTTCTTGATTTGCTAAAATCAGCGGCAAAGTATAAACACCTTGAGCTAAATCTTCTAAAATAGGTTTTTGTAGAACATGTTGTTTCGCTGTGTAATCTAGAATATCATCATAGATTTGAAAGGCAAGACCGATATCACGCCCGATTTCTCCTGATAAAGATTCAATTTCTTCACTTGTTTTACCAAAATGGGCTCCTTGGATGCAAGCTAACCAAAATAACTCCGCAGTTTTCCCATTGATACTGCTTAAA
This sequence comes from Tetragenococcus muriaticus DSM 15685, assembly GCF_000423785.1. Lineage (GTDB taxonomy): Bacteria > Bacillota > Bacilli > Lactobacillales > Enterococcaceae > Tetragenococcus > Tetragenococcus muriaticus. The sequence goes on from NZ_AUIQ01000019.1 coordinate 2,424, forward strand.
TAATCTTCAACTGTCTCTTGTCTGTTAAAACGACTATGCATTTGGTCTAGCTCCCCTAGCAACAGACGTTTCATTGAAGTGGCATTAATTTCTAAATAAGGGGAGCCGTTCATGGATTGTGTAAGTAGGTCAAAAAATTGGGTGAATAATAAATCCCCTGCATATACAGCGATATCTTTCCCATATCTGGATTGCACAGTAGTATTGCCTCGGCGCAAAGGGGAATCATCAATAATATCGTCGTGAATTAAGGTCGCCATATGTAAGATTTCAATGGAAGCGGCGATTTGAGTTAATTGTTTTTGGTTCTGCTTAGAGGATTCTCCTAATTCAGTAAAGAAAAGGAAATATGCTGGACGTAGATATTTGCCACCAGAATTGGCAAACTCGATGAGTGTTTCTTGAATTTCCTTATTGCGCACCTCCAATTGATCTTCAATTAATGAGCAAACGGCTTGGAGTTTGTTTTGGATCGTGGGATAATCGTTCCAGTAAGATAGCATTTGTACGTTCCTTTCAACGTTTAGTAATAACAGAACTATTCTAACTTATTATTAGACAAAAAGGCTACTTTTATGCTGTAAAAATAAGAAAGGATAAAAAAATGTCAGTAGCTGTATTTTTAGAGTTGGTAGAGATGAAGGCAAAAACAGCGAGTGTTTTGCCCTTTTTGATTGGACTTTGTTATAGTTGGTATCATTATGGCACAATTCATATTGGTTATGTAGTTATTTATTTTGTGGCGATGTTTATTTTTAATATGGCGGTAGATATCTTAGATAATTATAATGATTACCATAATGCTAAAGAAGGTCACGACTATAGGGAAAAAACCAATATTATTGGTCGTGAAAATATTTCCTTACGTCTAATTTTTGGGCTAATGGTCACAATGATTGTTATCTCTGCTTTTATCGGTATTGCCTTAGCTTTTATCGTTGGATGGCCTCTTTTATGGATGGGGCTATTTTGTTATTTAGTAGGAATATTTTACTCCTCAGGACCGCGACCTTTATCAAGTTTACCTGTGGGTGAATTTTTTTCAGGAATCACTATGGGCTTTATGATTTCATTAATTTGTGTATATATCAATACATTTGAAGCGTTTCAGTGGAATTTTTCGGACATTTTCGGTATTGTAGTTATTGCGCTGCCAAATACAATGTGGATTGCTAACTTGATGTTAGCTAATAATACTTGTGATAAAGAAGAAGACGAAAAAAATGAGCGTTATACGTTAGTTCATTACATAGGAAAAACAAATGCGTTGCGCTTATTTGTGGGGATGAATGGTATTGCTCTAGTGGCAATTCTGGCTTCATTTCTTTTAGGCTTGGCCCCTTGGACAGTGTTATTATCTTTTTTGGCACTTCCATTTATTTATGGACAGGTGAAACTTTTTTTACAAAAACAAGTTAAAAGTCAAACATTCCCTTGCGCAGTTAAGATTCTAGCTGTAGGATCAATAGTACAAGTAATTACCTATGCTTTGGGGATAGGTATGATATAAAAATAGTAGAAAGAAAAGGAGATATCATGAAGGAAGTCGCGATTTTAGGAGCAGGTTATGCAGGTTTAAGAACTTTAAGGGAGTTACAAAAGCAAGATAATTTGCATATCACTTTAGTGGATCGCAATGACTATCACTATGAAGCAACAGATTTACATGAAGTTGCTGCAGGAAATCAACCTAAAGAAAAGATCATTTATCCGATTGACGATGTGGTAGATGAAAAAATTACGACATTTATTCAAGACGAGGTTGTAACTATCAATTCGGAGCAACAAACGGTTGAGTTGAAAGAAAATGAACTTTTGCACTATGATTATTTGGTCGTTGCTTTAGGATTTGAAACAGAAACGTTTGGCATCCCTGGTGCTGAAGAGAATGCTTTGGAAATGGTTAACGTAAAAACAGCGGAAAAAGTTTATGAACATATCCAAGCAATGATGAAAAAATATAAAGAAACAAAAGACAAAAAATATTTGCGCTTAGTTGTCTGTGGTGCTGGTTTTACTGGTATCGAATTGGTAGGAGCTTTGCATGATGGTCTTGATCGCTATGCAAAAATGGCGGACGTAGATCCGTCAGAAATCGAAATTTATTGTATTGAAGCAATGTCCAGCATTCTTCCGCAATTTGATGATAATTTGACACAATATTGTTTAGATCACTTAAATGAATGGGACATTCACTTACTAACGTCAAGCCCGATTAAAGAAATTAAGCCAGAGCGGGTGATTTACAGTAATGAAGAGACAGATAAAGAATTAGAAGCAGCAACCATTATTTGGACTACAGGAGTAAGCGGAAGCCATGTCATTGGCGAATCTGGTTTTAATGAAAAAAGAGGCCGCGTGATGGTTAATGATGATTTAACTTCTCCAAATTATAATAATATTTATATTATAGGCGATGTGTCTGCTGTGATGGATAAAGAAGGAAATCGCCCTTATCCAACGACTGGACAAATTTCTTTACAAATGGGAGAACATGCAGCTAAAAATATTGCACATCAAACAAAAGGGGAAGCTACTGAAACCTTTACGTTTAACTCTTTAGGATCAGTAGCTTCCATTGGAAATACTCACGCTTTTGGCTATGTTGGAAGTACAGGAGTTAAAGGATACCCAGCTTCGTTTATGAAAAAAATGATTATGAACCGTTCCTTGTTAAAAACAGGGGGACTAAAAGAAGTTATGGCTAAAGGTCGTTTTGACCTATACCATTAAAAGATAGAAAAAATAAGCAAGATTGTTAAAATCAATCTTGCTTATTTTTTTATTGTTCTATTTTAGAAATAAGTTGTTGATAATCAATGCTCGTTTGTTTGGTAAAAAGCTGGTAGGAAAGTTTTTCTTTTAGGTCATCATAGATAATTACCATTACTTCATCTTTGGGTTCAAATGCCCCAATCGTAAATACAGTATATCGGTCATTGACGACTTCGACGTCTTGTATAGTTTTAGCAAAAACTTTTCTAATGCGAGAAACTTTTTTAAGAAACATTTCAGCTTTTTCATTCGACGTCTTTAAGGTATACCCTTCTGTTAAAAATCGTTGCAATAATTCCACTTTAATAACGGTCAATAAACGATAACTGCGAGGGGCGGAAGGTTCTTTTTTAGTAACTGAGGTAATTATCCCCTTTTTTTCCCAATAGCGGAGTTGTCTAGCAGAGGTTCCACTCATTTTACTTAGCTCGCTAATACCGACTAACAAATCATCGCTGAGTAGTAAATCCTTTAAGGAAGTTGTCATAACAGTCCCTTTCTTTTTAATCTTGTTACCTGAATTATAAATTACTTTCCATAGATGTCAACCCAGTTGACAAACATCGAAAAAAAAGATTAAAGTAGTTAAGTTGAAAATAGAAAGGAAGAGAACGATGGAAAATAAACAACCAGTTGATATCTATGGAAAACCATACAATCGTGCGATGATCGTAGCGATTTTAATGGTGGGAAGTTTTTGTACGGTGTTAAATCAAACATTGTTAAATACTGCTTTTCCAACTTTAATGCGTACGTTTAATATTTCAGCTTCTGACGTACAGTGGCTAACCACTGGCTTTTTGTTGGTCAATGGTATTATGATTCCTATCACTGCTTGGATGATTAATAAATTTAGTTCTAAAAAATTGTATCTATTTGCGATGTTTGTTTTTTTGATTGGTACAATCACTTGTTTTATAGCCCCTATTTTTCCGGTACTTTTAATAGGTCGTCTTGTGCAAGCGGCTGGAGTTGGTATTTCTATGCCATTACTCCAAAATATCATGTATACAATCTATCCTCCGGAACGTCGTGGAGCTGCTATGGGAATGGTGGGGATTGTGATTGCCTTAGCTCCAGCTTTGGGCCCTACATTATCTGGTTGGGTGATTGATCATTACTCTTGGCGTCAATTGTTTGGTATCGTGATCCCAATTGTGGTTTTAGTACTTATCTTGTCCTTTTTCTTAATGCGGAGTGTCATTCCATTATCTAATCCTAAAATTGATTTTTCCTCGGTAGTTTTATCTACTATAGGTTTTGGATCTTTGCTATATGGTTTTTCTAGTGTTGGAAATCAGGGCTGGGGAAGTTTTGAAGTTATTGGTTTTATGTTAATGGGAGCTATTGGTTTAGCCTTTTTTGTTTGGCGTCAACTACATATAAAAAATCCACTATTGGAACTACGTGTATTTAAATCATCGACATTTACTTTAGCTGCTATTTTGTCTGGAGTAACGAATATGGCGATGATTGGTGTTTCAATGGTTGTACCAATGTATATTCAAAATATTCGTGGGGAATCAGCTTTTCATTCTGGCTTAATACTGCTGCCAGGGGCTCTTGTTATCGGTATTATGAACCCAATTACAGGTTCTATTTTCGATAAATATGGGGCTAAACGTTTGGCTCCTATTGGAATGTTTATTCTAACTTGTGGTACGATTCCTTTTGCTTTTCTAACAGAAAACACTTCCCTTGCTTACATTGTTATTTTATATGTTGTGCGTATGTTTGGCATTTCAATGGTGATGATGCCTGTTACAACCTCGGGGATGAACGCGTTGCCGCCTAAATTGATTAGTCATGGCACAGCAGTTAATAACACATTTCGGCAAGTTGCTAGTTCTATTGGAACGGCAATCTTAGTGAGTGTTTTGACGAATGTAACCAATAGTAACTTACCAGAAGAAAGTACGTTACAAAAAACACCTTTGGCTTATGCCCAACAAACTTTAAAAGCTACTTTATCCGGTTATCAATCAGCCTTTTGGGTGGCTATACTATTTTGTGTTGTTGGTTTTGGGTTAACCTTTTTTATTAAAGGAAGATCGAAGAGTAAGGAGGTCCATGTATGATTTTTATCATTCTTATTGTAAGTGCAGTAGCCATGGCCTTTTTATTTGTGTTGTCACAAAAAAAGTGGCAAGAAACTCTTTCTTTTGTATTCGCTGCTTTTTTCCTTTTAAGTATTGGATTGATCGTGGCTAATTTCAATCAACATTTTGGAATGGAACAAGTTGTTCATAGTCAAACAGTAGATTTAGTCTCCTCAGTGGAACAACAAGATACTGAGGCATTGTTATATAAACCTTTAGGCAATGGAACTGAAAGAGTTTATCTGTATAAAACAGCAGCGATGGAAAAACCTCAATCAACAGGTGGTCAGCAAGTGAAAAATGATGTCAGTCAAGATGCTGAACAAGCACAGCTTACAACGAAAAGAACTGAATGGGTTTATAAGAATAACTTTTACCGGTTGTTATTTGGGTTTTCAGGAAATAACCATGAATTTATTGAGCAAGAAAATCAGTTCAATTTACCTTCAAACTGGCAATTATTAAGTACAGAAAATTAAAAAATGGCTATAAAAGTAAAAATATCCGAACTATATTTGATGAGATTGGGTCATTGTTGCCTATTTGCGGTTTAGGATCGAGGACCAAAAAACAGTTTCTACTATAGTCCGGATAGGTTATTATTAAAAATCTTTTGTTCTAGCTTCTTAAATTCGTTGATTGTTTATTAGAGTAAGAAGGAACCTCTAAAAGCTAGTAGGGTAGTTTTTATTTCCAAAATGGTGGCGTATTATGTTATATTTGTTTTGGACGAAAGTTTAAAGCGCTTACGAAAGCTTCTTTCGTAACTTGAAAAAGCCTTTTAAAATACGCATGTTTGATAGCGGATATATTTTGGAACATTTCTTATTAAGTACTAAGGGGAGAAGTTAAGTTAAGCTGACAAGAAGTATGGTTTGAAAGGAGGTTCGTTGTACGGATTTGTGCATGAGTTGATTTTATTTCATTATGGATAAAGAATTAAGGAGGCTATTTAGTTGGCATATAAAACAATAAATCCATATACAAACGAAGTGGTAAAAGAGTATTCAAATACGACAGACCAAGAATTAGAAGAAGCTTTGCAAATTGGAAAAAACTTATATGAAAAATTCAAAACACAACCGGTTAAAGAGCGAGGAAAAATTTTGCACGACGTTGCTGCTAAAATCCGAGAACAAGCGGACGAATTAGCACGTGCTTGTACCATTGATATGGGAAAATTATTTACTGAAGCCCAAGGCGAAGTGGAGTTATGCGCCATTATTGCTGATTGGTTTGCTGATCATAGTGAAGAAATGTTAAAACCAGAGCCAGTAGAAACTAGTGCACATGGCACAGCAGAGATACAACATCATGCTACAGGGGTTTTAATGATGGTTGAACCGTGGAATTTCCCCTATTATCAAATTATGCGGGTATTTGCTCCAAACTTTATGGTAGGTAATCCGATGATTTTGAAGCATGCTTCCAATACACCAACTTCGGCTCAAGTGATGGCTGACGTTATTCTTGAAGCAGGGGCGCCTAAGGGAGCACTGACGAACTTATTTATGACCTACGATCAAGTGACCGCGGCTATTGAAGACTCACGTGTGCAAGGGGCTGCTTTGACAGGTTCTGAACGTGGTGGAGAAGCTGTAGCTAGTGCGGCTGGTAAAAATTTGAAAAAAACCACAATGGAATTAGGAGGTATGGATCCATTTATTGTGCTAGATGACGCGAATATGGATGATGTTTCAAATATTGCTTGGCGTTCACGTTTATACAACGCAGGGCAAGAATGTACCTCCTCGAAACGTTTTATTGTGATGGAAAATGTGTACGATGAGTTTGTAGAACAATTGAAAGAAAGTTTTAGTAAAGTCAAACCAGGAGATCCATTGGATCCGAAAACGACACTAGCTCCAATGAATACTAAAAAGGCAAAAGAAGATTTGCAAGAACAAGTGGATGAAGCAATCAATGCAGGGGCTAAAGTTGTTTATGGAAATGAACCGATCGATTTGCCTGGGCAATTCTTTATGCCGACAATTTTAACGAATGTTGATCGAGATAATCCGGCTCATACGACGGAAATGTTTGGACCGGTGGCCGTTGTCTATAAAGTTTCAACCGAAGAAGAAGCCATCGAGCTAGCAAATGATTCTTCATACGGATTAGGTGGTATCGTATTTGCTGGAGATAGTGAACACGGTGCTGAAGTTGCTTCTCAAATTGAAACAGGTATGGTTTTTGTGAATGACTTTAGATATTCCTTGCCTGAGTTGCCGTTTGGCGGTGTAAAACGCTCTGGTTATGGCAGAGAAATGAGCCGTTTAGGACAAATGGCTTTTGTAAACGAAAAACTGATTGTCAAAGCGGATAGGCCAGATATGAATAACCTTGCTGGAGGATTAATCGCCACAGACCCTGAATAATTGTGCTTTTGTTCGCTGTTATCGATGAAATATCGATAACAGCGATTTTTATCGTTTTAAGTAAAACCCGTACGTTTTTTTATTCTTTTCAATTTTTTCATTTTTTTACTTGAAAATTTATGTAAATTTAGATAACCTATCTGGAAGAATAAAAAAACAATGAATGAGAGAGGGTAAAAAATGTCACGCTACCAGCGTAAAGTACTATTGTCAACTGCTTCAGGCATCGCACTAGAGAACATGGATATTATGTTTTTGTCTTTTTCTTTATCTTCAATTATCGCAACTTTTGGTCTTAGTGGCACACAAGCTGGTTTGATTGCTACGGTGACCAATTTAGGGATGTTAATTGGAGGTATTTTTTTTGGAATTATAGCAGATAAATATGGGCGGGTTAAAGTATTTTCACAAACAGTGCTCCTATTCTCTTTAGCTTCTTTGTTGATGTTTTTTGCTTCTAATATTTATTTGGTTTATATTTTCCGCTTTCTTGCTGGAATTGGCGCTGGCGGAGAATATGGCGCTTGTATGTCGTTAATTTCAGAGTCTTTTTCAAAAAAACAATTGGGAAGGGCCTCTTCTATTGCCGGAATTGGTGCCCAAGTGGGAGCTATGTTGGCAGCAGTATTGGCTTCTTTGGTTATACCAGTGTTAGGTTGGCGGATGCTTTATGTTATTGGTGTCTTGCCTGTACTAATGGTTTTGTTTATACGTCGTGGTTTAAAAGAGCCAGAAGCGTTTGCTAAAAGACAAGATACTGAGAAAAAGACACGGTTAACTGATTTATTTGCTGGGAGCAAAATGAGCTGGCAGACAACGGGATTGACGTTAATGGTCACTGTACAGATCGCTGGTTACTTTGGCTTGATGAACTGGTTACCTTCAATTATGCAAGAGCGACTTGGGCTGTCCGTTGCAGATTCTTCTTTATGGATGGTTAGCACAATTTTGGGGATGTGTTTCGGCATGTTGACTTTCGGATCCATTATGGACAAATTAGGGCCCCGGACGTCTTTTTCAATTTTTCTTATCTTTTCTTCATTAGCAGTCTACTTGTTAGTATTGGCTGTAGATCAAGTGACTTTAATTCTAGCAGCGGTTGTCGTTGGCTATTTTATTAATGGGATGTACGGTGGTTATGGTGCAGTAATTAGTTCATTATACCCTATACAAATTCGGGCAACAGCTAATAATTTTATTATGAATGCTGGGCGTGCAATTGGTGGTTTTTCTTCGATTGTTATTGGGTTTTTGATGGATCATTATAATTTAAATGCAGTAATTCTGTTTTTGAGCAGCATTTATCTTATTAGTTTAGCCGTGTTGTTAACTCTTCCAGGAGTTAAAGCACTAAAGATATCAACGTCTCCTCTTCATGAAACTTATGGCAAAAGTCATAAAGCCTGATGCTTAAAATAAAAATCAGTACCGTCCCTAAAATCTTCGCAAAACTTTTGGAAGTTATGAGACGGTACTGATTTTTTTGGATTAAACGTAATCTTTGGTCAAGGACATGAACTCGTTCACATCTTCTAATACTTTATTGATACCAGCTTGCCAAAAATCAGGTTGTGTCAAATCGACTCCCAAATGTTTTTTGGCCAGCTCTTCGGTTGTCATTGCTGCTGTATCTCGTAGTAAGGCGATATAATCCTCTTCAAAATTTGTTTTTTGTTCATTAGCAAAAGCATAAATTCCTGTACTAAAAAGATAGCCAAAAGTGTACGGGAAATTATAAAACGGGACATCATCAATAAAAAAGTGTAATTTTGCTGCCCAAAAATGAGGATGATAATTAGCTAAGCTATCTAAATAGCTTTCTTTTTGAGCGTTCACCATCATTTCAGAAATTTGCTCTGTGGAGACTAACCCTTTTTGCCGTGCTTGATAAAAATGATTCTCAAAAATATAGCGCGTGTGGATATTCATAAACATCGCGATGGCATTTTGCAACTTGACATCCAATAAATTAATTTTTTCTTCCTTTGTCTGTGCTTTTTTTAAGGTTGCGTCTGCGACGATTAACTCGGCAAATGTACTAGCTGTTTCAGCAACGTTCATGGCATATTCCTGATTTAGAACGGGCAAGTCCCACATGACACTACTATGAAAAGCATGCCCCAATTCGTGAGCTATAGTGGCCACTTCGTTCATTGAATGACTATAAGTCATAAAAATGCGAGATTCTTGTGATTCAGGAAAGCTCGTGCAGTAGCCACCTGGACGTTTACCTGGACGGTCTTCAGCTTCAATCCAGGAGTTTTCAAAAGCACTTTGGGCAAAAGTGGCCATCTTAGGACTGAATTCCCGAAAATTTTTGATAATAAAAGCTGCAGCTTCATCAAACGTATAGGTCTCTTCGTGCATATTTCCTAAAAGAACCGGCGCTTCTTGATCCTGCCACTTCATTTTATCATTACCCAATAATTGTGCCTTGCGAGTTAAATAATCAACAAATGGCTGTTTGTTTTTTTGAATCGTAGACCACATTGTATCCAACGTTTCTTGTTTTAAACGATTGTTTTCCAGCGGTTCTTGTAAGTAATTTTCAATGCCGTGTAATTTCTGGGTAGATAAGCGAAAACCGTCCAGATGGTTTAAAGTATCACTGAATAAATCGGCTTTTTGACTCCAAGCTTGTTCCCACTTTTCAAAAATTTCAGCACGAACGTCAGCATCAGGATGACTATTCATTTTATTAAAGGCTTGACCAGCAGAAAGTTCAACTTTTGAACCGTCCTTTTCGGTAAAAGGAATAATAATACTTGCAACAATGGTATCGTAATGTTGACTCCAGGCCTTTAACCCGTCTAAAGAAAGAGTATGGAAAATATTCTCTTGGGTATCAGATAATAATTTATTACCATCACGACGTATTTCCTCTAAGCGAAAAGCTATAGATTTTAATTTAGAATCTGTTAACCATTGTTTCCAATCATTCGTTTCGATAGCTGCCAATTTTTTAGAAAAAATAGTCATAGCTAATTGATATTTAGGTATTTTTTTCGATAGTTCACCGGATAACAGTTTTGCTTTAGTGTCACTAACGTCGGCAGATAGCAGCGCTTCGATGAAACTTCCACATTCTTCAAAACCGTTCGAGACTTTTGCATTCCAGTTTAAAATGGTCAAAAGATTAGTGGTGATTCTTTTTTCTGCTTCAAAAGATTGGACAGCTTGATGGAGTTCTGTTATTTGCTCGTCCAATGTCGCCATACGTTGTTGTAACTCTTTCGAATGGCTTCCTCCTGGAAAAATGGTGTTTAAATCCCATGTCAATGAATAATTCATACAATTCTCCTTTATCTTTTGTTTTATTAAATTAGTCAATAGTACAAAATATTTGAGATTAGTATAGCATAAAATTTTGCAAAAAAGTTTTTTAATTCCTCTTAAAATGCTATGATAAGGGATTGAGGTGGAGTAGATGCTAAAAAAAGCTAGAAAAAATGGAAACTTTTACTTTGTTTTTCCCTTAGTGATCATGGCGGTTTTATTTTATAGTTCAGCACAAACTTATGAAACACAATCACAGCTTAGTTTGTTGGAACGGTTGCTTTCAAATGAACCTTTTAAAGAAACTTTGGAGAATGTTTCTTTTCAGTATGCAGACGATGTAGTCAGCATCGAAGAAAAAGGTTATTTTTCTTTTGTGGAGTTTTTTATACGTAAGTTAGCACATTTTGGTAGTTATTTTTTGTTAGGAAGTGGCTTTTTCTTGAGTTTACTTCCTAAAATAAAAACCATAGGATTTGCAGCTTTTTTCAGTTGGCTTTCGGCTACTGGCTATGCAGGAATGGATGAATTTCATCAAATGTTAACCCAGGACCGTACGCCGTTATTTCAAGATGTCATGCTGGATTCTTTTGGTGCTTTAACGGCTATTTTGTTGTGTTGTTTAATTTTTAGTAGAACGAAGAGGCGAGCCTTGTAAAAATAAGGGGAAAGCAGTTATAATAGATAAGGGTGCAAAGGTTGGTTTGTAAATATTCAACCCATTCTTTACAAGGAGGAGATTTTTTTGTCAGGACATAGTAAGTGGAATAACATTCAAGGAAGAAAAAACGCACAAGATGCCAAAAAAGGCAAAATTTTTCAAAAATTATCTCGTGAAATATATATGGCAGCAAAAAGTGGCGGTGGAGATCCAGATACCAATCCGTCTTTGCGCATGGTGATGGATAAAGCAAAATCTGCCAATATGCCTAATGATAACGTAGATCGTGCGATAAAAAAGGCGACTAGCGGTTTGGAGGAAGCCAACTATGAGGAGGTAACCTATGAAGGTTACGGTCCCGGTGGTGTAGCTGTTTTAGTTGAAGCATTAACGGATAATCGGAATCGGACAGCTACGGATGTACGGGTGGCTTTTGATCGTAACGGGGGGCATCTAGGAGAGACTGGTTCGGTGAACTATATGTTTGATCGCAAAGGTTATATTGCTATTGAACGAGAAAATTTATCATTATCTGAAGATGATATGCTTGAAAAAGTTTTAGAAGCAGGGGGAGAAGATTTATTAACTTCGCCTGAGGTATTTGAAATTTATACTGCCCCGGAAGATTTTACTGAGGTTCGTGATTTTTTGGAAAACGAATTTACTTTGGCTCAAGCAGAATTAACGATGGTTCCACAGACAACGACCTTATTAGAAGGTAAGAAAAAAGAACAATTTCATCATCTATTAGAAAAATTAGAAGATGATGAAGATGTTTCAGAAGTCTATACTTCTATTGAAGCATAAAAAAACGAGAGGCGAGCCTCTCGTTTTTTTAATTCATGTCCTATTTTTTCAGATAGTCTTAGATGACCACTACAGGAGTTCCTACTTCGATATTATCAAATAGTTCTTCCATTTCACCTGGCGGCGTGTTGATACATCCATGGGACCCGCCTTCTTCCCAGCGGTCTCCTCCAAAGGTCGGTTGCCAGTCTGCGTCATGAATACCCACGCCTGTCCAATCGATCGGTAGCCAAAAGTCCACAGGAGATTCATAATCTTCTCCTGTTAGAGTAGCGTCTCTTTCTTTATCCCATACGTAAAATACACCAGTAGGCGTTTTTGTATCTGGTTTTCCAGAAACAATATCTGTATCTAAAGTAACTTCTCCGTCTTGATAATACCACATATGTTGATTTTTCAAGTCTACTTCAACGTATGTGTCGTCAACTAATGGTTCACTTGGCTCAGCACTGCCTTGAACAATTGGTGTACGTTCAAAATCTTCTCCTTTTAGCAGGTCTTCACTTAGGCCTTCTGTTTCTTGCTCAGTGTTAATGGTCCAACTTAAGGTTCCTGGATCGACGTCTACTTCATCTTGTTCTGTACTTTCAAATTGTGTTTCGTTTTCACTAGTATTATAATCTTCGCCTAACTTTTCTACATAACCTTGGACTTTATCCTGATCTAAAGTAACCTCATCATTTTCATAAACGACCCAATCCATAATTTCTTCTGTAGGGATTTCCACATCTTCTCCGTTAATTTTATAAGTTCCATTTGTTTGAGCGATCTCGTTTAATTGCTCAAGCTCATTTTGTAAGTCTTCGTCTTCTGAGGTTGTTTGGGGTTGTTTTGTATATCGCGTTAGCTCAAGCTCATTTTGTCCGTCCAATATATTTGCTTTGAAAGCTTCAGAGGCCTGCTTTGTATCTAATTCATCCCCTTGTTTTTCAGGCTCAATGGTAAATCCATCTTCATCTTGATCGATTTTAGCATCTTCTGTTTTTGTACGATCTTCATTTAGTGCAGCGATTTCTTGATCCAATTCTTCTGTCTGTTGGTTAAGTGTTTGTTCATCAAAAGCAGCTGTATTGAGTTCTAGATTTTGATTGGCACTTGATAAGAAAGCAAGTCCCCAGCGCCAATTATTTTGTTGACTGATCATCGATTCTAGCTCATCAGAAAAATCAGTATCTAAACCTAAATCAGCTTTTTTAAATGTTTTCCATTCTTCTCCATTTTGCTCAACAGTAAATTCCTGAGCGTCATAGCGGTCATGTAATAATTCGTTGGCTTGGTTCGCCGTTAAGTCACTTACTCTGGTGCCATTAATAAATGTGTCAGGCAAAAAATGGCTGGAATAGTGCATGCTGCGATAAGTATAGCCACCAATTACTGCGATAAGTACAACAACTAAACCAATCAGAATAAAGCGTACCGTCTTTTTCATTTTCGGACGTTTATCTAAACGTGACATCTAGTTTGTCAGCTCCTTAATTAAATAAATTCTTTTTCATACCATAGCATATTTATTACATAAAACGAACTAATTTACAATAAAACTAATAATTATTTAATACTTAAAAAAAAGAGGGCGGCTTCATTCAAAGCCGCTCTCCATATAATTGTTATTTAGAATATAGATAAAGAGTTATTGCTCGAATTGGGCAAAGGCTTTATCTAAGATATTTTGTAACTGCTCAGCAGAAGCTGCCATACGATCTTTTTCTCCATCAGATAGAGGAACTTCAATGACTTGCTTTACGCCTTCTGAATTGATAACCGCTGGAGAACCAATAAAGATATCGTTTAGTCCATATTCGCCATTCATTTGAACAGATAGAGGGAATACAGCATTTTCGTTATATAAGATAGCTCGAGTAATGCGTGCTAAAGCAGCAGCGACACCGTAGAATGTAGCTCCCTTTTTCTCGATGATGTTATAGGCAGAATCACGTACGCTAAAGAATAAATTAACCATCGCTTCTTCATCTATTTCTGGATTATTTTTTACCCATTCGTAAATTTGTAAACCGGCAACATTTGCATGAGACCATACAGGAAATTCAGAATCTCCGTGTTCCCCTAGGATGTAAGCATGAACGTTCCGTGCATCGACGTCGATGATTTCAGCTAAAGCTTGGCGGAAACGAGCTGAGTCAAGAGAAGTACCAGAACCGATAACTTTTTCTTTAGGGAAACCCGAAAATTTCCAAGTCGAATAGGTTAAAATATCTACTGGATTAGCAGCTACTAAAAAGATGCCGTTAAAGCCAGAATCGACGATTTGAGTCACGACGTCATGATTGATTTTTAGGTTTTTATTAACAAGGTCTAAACGAGTTTCTCCTTGCTTTTGTGGGGCGCCAGCTGTAATAACAACTAGATCAGCATCATGAGCGTCTTCATAAGATGCGGAATAGATTTTTTTAGGAGAGTTAAAAGCTAACGCATCTGAAAGGTCAATAGCATCTCCTTCTGTTCGATTTTTATCAATGTCAACAATCCCTATTTCTTGAGCGACGTTTTGTGTAACTAGAGCAAATGCGTAACTAGAACCTACAGCACCATCTCCGACAAGAATAACCTTTTGACGATCCTTTTTGCTTATTTGTGCATTCATAGGTGTATCATTCCTTCCAAATTTTTGTTGTAAACTTTTTTTTATCACACTTATATAGTAACATTTTACCACATTTATGTCATGTGATCACCTCAATAATATAACAGTTTTTCTAATCTGTATCAATGGGGAAGGGACGATTTTGTTGGAAAAATTTGTTGCATCTGTTTTAGTTAAAAAAATATCAAAGAAAATTGATTTTCAGCGGAAGAGTCTTATTTATGTTATAATGAACATTGATATCACTTCGAAACTGGACAATGAAATATTTGTCCAGCATTTTGTTGTTTTTTAAAATTTAAATGATGGAGTTTCAATAATGAAAATGATTGTCGGATTGGGAAATCCAGGAAAAAAATATGAAAAGACAAAACATAATGTCGGATTTATGACAGTGGATCGTTTGGCCAAAACATATGATGCGTCTTTAAAAAAAAGTTCGTTTGAAGCACAAATAGCAGATTTTTTTGTTAATGGAGAAAAAATATTTCTAGTGAAACCACAGACCTATATGAATGATTCAGGACGAGCTGTGGGACCTTTAATGACGTATTTTGGTATTGCAAAAGAAGAACTCGTCGTTATTTGCGATGATTTAGATCTGACGTTTGGAAAGATACGTTTGCGGCAAAAGGGAAGTGCAGGTGGACATAATGGGCTAAAAAGTATTATTTCTCATTTAGGCACAAATGATTTTTGCCGTTTGAAAATAGGGATTGGTCATCCACAAGCTCATACTTCTGTCATTTCTCATGTTTTACAGCCCTTTAATAAACAAGAACAATCCATTATGACAGATAGTATCGAGCAAGCAAAAGAAGCGATCGTGTATTTTATTGAAAGTAATAATTTTGTTCAAACGATGAATCGCTTCAATTAATTGAGCGTTAAATGGAAAAAAGGAGTAAATGGACTATGGATTTAATTGAATTAATTACTCAAACGCCTTTAATTCAAAAATGGCATCAATCAATCGAAGATAAAAAGCAGAGACAATTGATTACAGGATTGGCAAGTTCAGCAAAGACACTTGCTATTGCTAGTGCTTATCGGAAGTTTAAACAGCAAATCATTGTCGTTTCCCCTAACTTATATTATGCGAATCAATTGGCTGAGGATTTGATGCAAGTAACAGAGGATGTGTATACTTTTCCAGTCGATGAGGTTCTTTCAGCAGAAATGGCTTTTTCTTCGCCTGAAGCTAGGACGCAGCGTGTGCTTACTTTGGAGGCATTAGTATCCAATAAACCGGGAATTTACATTTTGCCGGCAGCGTCTTTACGTAAATATTTACCTACCCCCGAAGTTTGGGAAAATAAACGTTTTTATTGGCAGGTTGGAACAGAAATTGATTGGGAACAACTGGCCCAACAACTTGTCTTGATGGGTTACCAAAGAGAATCGATGATTGCAAAACCAGGAGAATTTAGTATACGAGGGAGTATTCTCGATATTTACCCACTCACTACCCCAAATCCAGTGCGTATCGAATTGTTTGATGTAGAAATCGATTCGATCCGCTATTTTGACGTGGAAACACAACGATCTTTAGAAAACTTAGAAGATATTACGATACTACCTACGACAGAGCTTATTTTTTCTCAACAAGAGTTGGAAAAAGGAAGCGATCGTTTACAAGAGCTATTGGATAAACGTTTATCTGTTGTTTCAGAACAATCCGATAAGGACTTTTTGTCTGATTATTTTGGTCAACTTATTGCTTCTTGGAAACAAGGGGTTCCTGGAGAAGTTGCGGCGGTTTATACGGATATTTTATACCCAGACCAAACGAATATTTTGGACTATTTTTCAGATAATACTTTGTTTTTTGTAGATGATTATGCTCGAATTTTAGAAACAAATCGACAAATTGAAGAAGAAGAGGGCCAATGGCATGCACAAAAGCTCGAAGAGTTACGTGTCTTTCCGGAACAAACATTTGGGAAAAAACTTCAACCCATTTTTCAACAATCAAAATTTGCGATGACGTTTTTTTCCTTATTCCAAAAAGGCATGGGAAATATTCGTTTTGAAACCATTCATAATTTTCAATATCGACCAATGCAACAGTTTTTTGGTCAGATGGACTTATTGAAGGTGGAAATGCAGCGCTGGAAGAAACAACAACAAACAGTTGTGTTTTTAGTTAGTGATAATCAACGTGCGCAAAAATTGGCTCAAGATTTCCGTGATTATGAGATTTACGCTGTTGAAACTAGCTTTGATAATTTACTTAGTCAACAAGCTCAAATTATACAAGGGAACTTACAAAGCGGGTTTGAACTGCCGCAAGACCAGTTAGTGGTAGTCACAGAAAAGGAAATTTTTCAAACAGTAAAGAAAAAACGGGCGAAAAAACAAACGCTATCGAATGCTGAACGCCTAAAAAGTTATAATGAGCTAAATCAAGGCGATTATGTAGTTCACGCTCATCACGGGATTGGGAAATATTTAGGGATTGAAACGTTAGAAGTTGATGGTGTTCATCAAGATTACATGACGGTTTTATATCAAAACGATGATAAATTATTCATCCCTGTTTCTCAATTAGACTTGATCCAAAAGTATGTCGCTTCAGAAGGTAAAGCGCCTAAAGTAAACAAACTAGGAGGCACTGCTTGGGCTAAAACAAAACAAAAAGTTTCTAATCAAATTGAAGATATTGCAGATGATTTGATTCAGTTATACGCTCAAAGAGAGTCAGAAAAAGGATATGCTTTTGCTCCTGACGATGCTTATCAAAAAGAATTTGAAAATGCATTTGCCTATACAGAAACAGATGATCAACTACGGAGTGCCGAAGAAATTAAACGAGATATGGAAAAAGAGAAATCAATGGAACGTTTATTAGTTGGAGATGTCGGTTTTGGCAAGACAGAAGTGGCTTTAAGAGCAGCGTTTAAGGCGATTAAAGAAAATAAGCAAGTAGCCATTTTAGTTCCGACGACAATCTTAGCTCAACAACATTATGAAACAATGATCGATCGTTTCGCTGATTTTCCTGTAAATGTAGGTATCCTAAGTCGCTTTAGAACAAAAAAACAACAAGAAGAAACTATCAAGCGTTTAAATACGGGACAAATTGATATTGTCGTAGGAACTCATCGTCTTTTGTCTAAAGATGTGCGTTTTAGCGATTTAGATTTGTTAGTTATTGACGAGGAACAACGTTTTGGTGTAAAACATAAAGAACGTTTGAAACAACTGCGTGCTCAAGTGGATGTGTTAACCTTAACGGCGACCCCTATTCCTCGGACGTTACATATGTCGATGTTAGGTGTGCGTGATCTTTCGGTAATTGAAACACCGCCAGAAAACCGTTATCCTATTCAAACTTATGTGATGGAAGCTAATCCTGGTGCAATTAGAGAAGCGGTACAACGAGAAATAGCACGTGGAGGACAAATATTTTATTTGTATAATCGAGTCGAAACCATTGAAAAGAAAGTAAATGAAATTCAAGAACTGGTGCCTGATGCTCGAATTGGTTACGCCCACGGTCAAATGACTGAAATTCAATTAGAAAATACGTTATTTGATTTTATAAATGGTCAGTATGATGTGTTGGTGACGACGACGATTATTGAAACAGGGGTAGATATCCCTAATGCAAATACGCTGTTTGTTGAAAACGCAGATTATATGGGCCTTGCTACTCTTTACCAGCTTAGAGGTCGTGTGGGGCGAACAAATCGAGTTGCTTTTGCTTATTTTATGTATGAACCTCAAAAGATATTAAACGAGGTGAGTGAAAAACGTTTGCAAGCCATTAAAGATTTTACTGAGTTAGGATCGGGCTTTAAAATTGCGATGCGTGATTTATCGATTCGTGGCGCAGGAAATCTGCTAGGCGCACAGCAACATGGTTTTATCAACTCTGTTGGTTTTGATATGTATACGCAAATGTTAGAAGAAGCAGTGACAAGAAAACAAGGGAAAAACTCGCAAATGCAAATGACAGCTTCTGAGATTGACCTTGCTATTGATGCTTACATTCCTGCTGATTATATCGCCGATGAAAGACAAAAAATAGAGATTTATAAAAGGGTGCGCGAATTGGACAGCACAGATCATCTAACGGAATTACAAGACGATCTATTAGATCGTTTTGGTGAATATCCTGACGAAGTGGCTCATTTGTTGACCATTGGTGAAATGAAGATGAATGCTGATCGCGCGCTTATTGAAAAAATTACGAAAGAAGAGCAGACATTATTCGTTCGTTTAAGTAAAGTTGGAACCAATAATTATTCAGTGGAACAACTTTTTTCCGCGCTTTCTGCTACTAAGTTAAAAGCCACTATGGGTGTGGAAAAAGAACAAATGCAAATTAAATTAACCATACCTAAGGATATGCAAGAAATGGTTTGGCTTCAAGAAATGCAAGGCTTTGTAAAAGCCTTGCGTGAAGAAAGGTATCAACACCAGTTGCAAACGCAAGGTTCATGAGAGTAGGAGGATATGCTTGTGGCTTTCAACCAAATGAAATCAATGATGAATGGGGCGTTGGTCTTAACCACTGCTTCTTTTATCGCAAAATTGTTAAGTGCTATTTATCGTGTGCCTTTACAAAATATTGTTGGTGATGAGGGCTTTTATGTTTATCAGCAGGTGTATCCTATTTATGGAATCGCAATAACAATTGCGTTAACAGGGTTTCCTCAGTTTCTATCAAAACTAGTAGCCGAACAAACAACACCTAAAAAAAAGCAATATATTTTAAACGAAAGTTATTCTTTGCTGTGTTGGTGTGCGCTAGGCTTATGGGCAACTATCTTTTTTTTCGCTAATGGTGTAGCTAGCCTAATGGGAGATGTGGAACTTTCCCCCGTTATACGTGTGGCCTCTTTTACTTTTTTACTGCTACCGGTTTTGTCTTTATATCGGGGCTTGTTTCAGGGAGAATTATTAATGATTCCCACAGCAGTTTCGCAAGTGGTTGAACAGCTCCTTCGAGTAGGAGTTATATTATTTGCGGCTGTTAGTTACGCTTCATTTTCCTTGACGGTCTATCAAACAGGAGCTTTTGCCATGGCTGGCGCTTTTATTGGTGGTTTGGCGGCATGGCTTATCTTATTATATTATGATCGAAAAATTCATGGTGTTCACTTACGTACGCATTTATTACTTCTGAGTGTCCCTAAAGAAAAACAGTTAGTAAGACGTTTCTTTGTTGAAGGTGGCTTGGTATCTGTTTATAGTGGATTATTGATTTTATTCCAATTGATCGATTCGTTTTTATTAATTAATTCATTAACGAATAGTGGGATAGCAGAACAAAGTGCCAAAGTAGCTAAAGGAGTCTATGATCGAGGGCAGCCGCTTGTACAATTGGGTTTAGTTGTTGCTACTGCTTTAAGTGCTAGCTTTTTGCCTGCGTTGACGAAATTAATCGTACAAAAGAATCAAGCGAAGTTTATTCATTCTGCAAAACTTTATTTGCGTTTTACTACAGCGATTGCTGGGGCGGCGGCTTGTGGTTTAGCCGTGCTCATTCCTTACTTGAATTTTTCCTTGTTTAAAGATTTTTCCGGAAATTGGACGTTAACGGCTTTTGTTTTTGCCGTAGGTTTAATGGCTGAAATCCAAGCTTATCAAAGTATTGCTCAAAGCCAAGGCGCTTTTTTTACAATATTAAAAGCAGCAGGAATAGGGCTTTTAGTAAAGTTGGTAGCTACTGGACTACTTACTTTTTATTTAGGAACTTTTGGAGCAAGTTTATCAACGCTTTTAGGTTTAGTTATGGTGTTGTTTTTTTTGGCTAAAGAAGAAAACAAAGAGATTAATGACTTTAAGAAAGAAAGACAATTTGGTTTTAAACTATTGGTCTGCCTTTTGCTAATGGTTAGCATTTTAATGATATTTTTTACTGGGGCGACCCTAATTTTTGGGGGGTTAGAAACACGCACAAGGGCTTTTGTTTTTAGCTTATTAGGCGTTTTACTAGGTGCTAGCGTGTTTACGAAAACAGCCATTATGCTTCACTTATTTACCATTCGCGAGTGGTTATTGTTACCTTGGGGAGTGAAGATATTACGTATTGGAGGAAAATCGAATGAGGATAGATAAATTTTTAAAAAATTCAAGATTAATCAAACGGCGGTCTGTAGCTAAAGAAGTAGCTGATAAAGGAAGAATTCAAATTAATGGAAAGTTGGCAAAATCTAGTAATACAGTGAAAACTGGAGACCTTGTTAAGGTTCAATTTGGGAATCATACAATTGAATTTAAAGTTAATGAACTACAAGAATCGACCAAAAAAGAAGACGCTGAAAAAATGTATGAAATTATCTCAGATGAAAGAAAAATTTAACTAATTTGCGTTAGACAAGCTTTGAGGATGTTGGTATAATGAAGGTCAACTAAGAATGACTGGAGCGGTTTTGTGTGGATAAGAAAGAAAAATCAAACGTAAAAGTTTTGGATAATGAATATGCAAAAAAACAATATGTAAAATATGCAAAACAACAACGTCAAGTTATTTTTAGAAGACGTCGCTTATTGGCCATCTTTGTTGTGGCTGCCGTTATTTTTTTAAGTGCTGGGATCTCTTTACTTAATGATTATTTACGTTTACAAAGTTTGGAAGATTACAAAGAAGAGACGGTTGCTCGACAAGAAGAAGTTTCTCAACAAGCAGATAATTTGGAAGAAGATGTCGCTTTATTACAAGATGAAGATTATGTGGCTAAAATGGCTAGAAGTCGCTTTTTATATTCAGATGACGATGAAATCGTTTTTCCACTGCCGGGAGATGAAGCCGATGCGGCAGATGAAAATGAGGGAGCGACAGATTCTTCAGACTAGCCGCTTTATCATTTAACTAACAAGGCAAATCGTGTGTGAACACTCACGATTGTATGTTAAAATAATTAGGAATGAGACTTGCTTGCCTGCTAAGGTAAATATATAAGATAATAAACCGATACAACCGAGAAGAAAAAATAGAAGATCTTGGATGTCTTCTTAGCTTGCGGCGAGCTCTAATTGATTTAGAATTGGTAAATTTTAGGAGGAACAATTTTTTTTATGTCAATTGAAGTTGGAGAAAAATTAACAGGAAAAGTGTCAGGGATAACAAATTTTGGGGCATTTATTGACTTAGGGAACAAAAAAACAGGACTTGTGCATATTAGTGAAATTTCTAATAGTTTCGTTA
Organism: Tetragenococcus muriaticus DSM 15685; assembly: GCF_000423785.1. GTDB lineage: Bacteria > Bacillota > Bacilli > Lactobacillales > Enterococcaceae > Tetragenococcus > Tetragenococcus muriaticus. Next base: position 24,181 of record NZ_AUIQ01000019.1, read on the forward strand.
AAGATATCCATGACGTATTAACAGTAGGTGATGAAGTGACCGTTCTTGTTACTTCAGTAGGTGAAGACGGTAAAATCGGTTTATCTATTCGTAAATTAGAAGATAAACCGAAAGAAGAAAAAAAAGAGCAGGAAAATGCGGCGAAACGTCCAACTGAGAAAAAGAATCAAGCGCCAGGGCAAAATTCTGGGAATAAACAAGAAGATTTCGATGCATTAATGAATTCATTTTTAAAAGAAAGTGACGACCGCTTGTTTTCCTTACGAAAAAATACAGAAGGCAAACGCGGAGGTCGTGGAGGCCGACGTAACTAAATATTTTAGCAGACTGAAAATTCGCTGACAGTAGTAAGCGTATTTTTTGTCTGTTTTCTTTTTTTAAGAAAACTTATGAATAAAGCGAGGTGGTTATGTGCTTTCTTGGCAGGTGGAAACGTTTATAAAAGAAAAACAGTTACTAGCAGCAAATGATCGTATTCTTGTGGGAGTTTCTACAGGTGTTGATTCGATGGTGTTATTGCATATTTTAGAAACTTTGCAAAAAAAGATGGGCTTTGTCATCGGGGTAGCTCATGTAAATCATAAATTGCGTGCTACTTCTGATGAAGAAGAGACTTATTTAAGAAATTATTGCCAAGAACATAACCTTCCGTTTTATTCGACTTGGTGGGAAAATCCACCTAAAAATGGAGTCGAAGAAAAAGCTCGGATATTTCGATATCATTTTTTTAAAGAAACAATGGTAAGTCAACACTATCAAGTGTTAGCGACGGCTCACCATAGAGATGATCAAATCGAAACTATGATTATGAAAATGATCCGTGAAGGGAATTTATTTTCTGCTAAAGGTATTGTGGCTAGCCAGTCTTTTGGTGCGACGGGGGAATTAGTGCGCCCTTTATTACAGATCACAAAAGAAGAGATTTTAGATTATAGTAAAAAAGAAGGCATTGTTTATTTTGAAGATCAGACAAATGCCTTACTAAATATGCAAAGAAACCGAATTAGACACCAAGTTATTCCTCTTTTGAAAGAAGAAAATAGCCAAGCTTTATCTCACTTCCAGCAATTATCTGACCAGTTGAGTGCTGCTGAAGAAATTATTACAGAGCAACAAAAGAAGTGGTACCAAGCGCTTATCAAAGAAAATTACCATGAATTTGAAGTAGATGTTGATAGTTATTTAACCTTTTCGCAAGCCCAACAGTTTTTTTTCTTACAAGAACTGGCGAAAAAAGCGCGAAAGTATTATGATATAACACTTAGCACTAAACAAATAAGGCAAGTGATGAAACTCTTATCAGAAGAAAAAGCTCATTGGGTGATGGATATTGATCAAACATGGCAATTTCAAAAAAGTTACAATCGATTGTTCTTATCAAAACAATCTAATAAGGATGAAGATGCAGAATCACTTTTGACGTTGAATTTAGGGGAGTCAAAATTTTTGTCAAAAAACGAATGGGTAGGGCTATTTTCTAAAGATAAAGTGGAAGTTCCAGAAAAAGTAAAGTGTTGGTTAGAATATCGGCAAGACTTGGGGAAAGAATTTCCTTTTTCCGTTGTTTTACGTAAAAGACAAGCAGGAGATCGCATCCAATTAAACAAACAGTTACACAAAAAGCTTTCTCGTTTCTTTATTGATAAAAAAGTTCCTCAAAATTCACGTGATCAAGCATGGGTAATGACAGACCTTAAGGACAATGTTTTAGGGCTGTTACCTTATGTATTTTCTTATTTGTGTATTCCTAAAGAAACTGCTAAAATACACTACGTACTTCTTTATAAGTATCGAAAGCCAAAGCTGGAAGGGGAAACAGATGCTGGAAAAAGATATTGAAAAAATCTTGATCACGCAAGAAGAGGTTGCTAAGCGTTGTGAAGAACTAGGCAAAGAACTCACAGCAGTTTATAAGAATAAACAGCCGCTTGTGGTGGGCGTACTAAAGGGTGCTATACCGTTTATGGCAGATATTGTACGTTATATGGATACATATATAGAGCTTGACTTTATGGATGTATCAAGTTATGGAGATGCGACGGTTTCATCAGGTGAAGTGAAAATCGTAAAGGATTTGGATACCAATGTAAAAGGACGAGACATGCTAATCGTCGAAGACATTATTGATAGCGGCCGTACGCTTAAATACTTGGTAGATTTATTTAAATATCGACAAGCAAATTCGGTAGCCATTGTTACACTTTTAGATAAACCTAAAGGTCGTGTGGTAGGGATCGAAGCTGATTATATTGGGTTTGATGTTCCTAATGAATTTGTTGTTGGTTACGGCTTGGATTTTGCTGAAAGATATCGTAATCTTCCTTATGTCGGAGTATTGAAATCAAGTATATATGAAACAAAAGTTTGACCATAACGAAGTAAGATATGATACAATATAAAAGGTCAAAATAAGACAAACTGGCAAGGAGGGGCCGTATGAAGAAAAATAATAAAGGAACCGCAAGAAATACCCTTTACTATGTGCTGATCATTTTGGCTATGGTAATGGTTGTTTATTTCTTTTTAGGCGATGGTAATGAAGACACATCAGAAATACAATATTCTACATTTACTGAACAGTTAGAAAACGGAGAGATTGATTCCTTCAATATTCAACCGACAAATGGTGTTTACCAAATAACAGGGGAATACAATGAAGAACAAACAATAAATAATAATAACGGATTAGCAATATTAGGTTCTACTGAATCAACTACGACGCAATTTTCTACGGTGGTGTTGCCTAATGATGCTACATTAACCGAAATAACAGATTTAGCAAATGATAACTCAGTAAGCACTTCTGTTGAAGAAGAGTCAAGTAGTGGTATCTGGGTATCACTGTTAGTTAGCTTTTTACCATTGTTGGGCTTTTTAGTTCTATTCTATTTTATGATGAGACAACAAGGTGGTGGCGGCGGTGGTGGCAACGGCCGCATGATGAACTTTGGCAAGTCTAAAGCTAAAGAAGCAGATAAGTCAGCTAATAAAGTACATTTTTCAGATGTTGCAGGTGCAGAGGAAGAAAAACAAGAATTAGTTGAAGTTGTCGAATTTCTAAAAGATCCACGTCGTTTTTCTGAATTAGGTGCTCGTATCCCAGCAGGGGTATTACTAGAAGGACCTCCAGGAACTGGGAAAACTCTTTTAGCTAAGGCAGTAGCAGGTGAAGCAGGAGTTCCGTTTTACTCGATTTCTGGTTCAGACTTTGTTGAAATGTTTGTTGGTGTAGGGGCAAGTCGTGTTCGTGATTTATTTGATACAGCGAAGAAAAATGCTCCGGCAATTATCTTTATTGATGAAATTGATGCTGTTGCCCGTCAGCGTGGTGCTGGTATGGGTGGCGGCCATGACGAACGGGAACAAACCTTAAACCAACTATTAGTTGAAATGGATGGTTTTGAAGGAAATGAAGGCGTCATTGTTATTTCTGCGACAAACCGTTCTGACGTACTTGATCCAGCTTTACTACGCCCCGGTCGGTTCGACCGTCAAATTTTAGTAGGACGTCCTGATGTTAAGGGAAGAGAAGCAATCTTACGTGTCCATGCTCGTAATAAACCAATATCTAAAGATGTTGACTTGAAGACAGTAGCTCAACAAACGCCAGGATTTTCTGGGGCAGATTTAGAAAATGTTTTAAATGAATCAGCGTTAGTGGCAGCAAGAAGAGGGAAGAAAAACATCGATGCCTCTGATATTGATGAAGCAGAAGACCGCGTCATTGCTGGACCAGCGAAAAAAGATCACGTTGTTAATAAGAGAGAACGTGAAATGGTGGCTTTCCACGAGGCAGGTCATACGATTGTTGGTTTAGTATTAAGCCGTGCACGTGTTGTTCATAAAGTGACAATTATTCCTCGTGGACGAGCCGGCGGATATATGATTGCCTTGCCTAAGGAAGATCAAAATCTTATGACTAAAGATGACTTAACTGAACAAATCGCTGGGTTATTAGGTGGTCGTGCTGCCGAAGAGATTGTCTTTGGTTCCCAATCAACGGGGGCTTCCAACGATTTTGAGCAAGCCACTAATATAGCACGAAGTATGGTTACTCAATATGGCATGAGTGAAAAACTGGGGCCAGTACAATATGAAGGTGGCAACCAAGTATTTGTTGGTCGCGATTATGGACAAACGAAATCTTATTCGGAACAATTTGCTTATGAAATTGACGATGAAGTGCGTAATATTGTAAATAATGGGCATGAAAAAGCCAATGAAATTCTCGAGGCTCATCGTCAACAACATAAATTGATTGCTGATAAACTGTTAGAATATGAAACACTTGATGCTAAAGCAATTAAGTCATTATTTGAAACAGGTAAAATGCCAGAAGCTTATGAAGAAGAAAGTGAGTATCCAAGTGAAAACGGCCAGTCTTTTGAAGAAGCTAAACGTGCTTTAGAAAAGAAAGAAGAGCAAGGTCGTGTGAATGACAAAGAGGATGATTCTAAAGAATCAGACGAAGAAAATCAAGAAGATTCAACTAAAGAATAGGATCATACTTCGGATACAAAAGATGAATAATTAAACCATAAAAGCTGTGGCGTTATCGTCACAGCTTTTACCTTGTGCAAAGAAAATGTTATTAAGCTATAATAATAGTGGCTGAGAACAAAAGAGGAGCATATTTTTGTAACTGTTTTAAAAAAGGAGAGTAAAAGATGCAAGATTATTTAGCAAAGGCCATGGCTTACGATGGATTTGTTCGAGCGTATGCTGTTAATGCTACCCAAACAGTTAGCCAAGCACAAAAGAGGCATGATACATGGAATACCTCTTCAGCTGCATTAGGCCGTACCTTAATTGGTGGTCTACTGTTGGGGAGCACAGTAAAAGGAGAAGATACAATTAGTGTACGTGTCCAAGGTAGTGGACCAGCTGGAGCCGTTATTGTTACCAGTAATGGCAGTGGAGATGTAAAGGGGTATGTTCAAAATCCACATGTTAGTTTGCCATTAAACGAGGAAGGAAAAATTGATGTTAAAGGTGCTATAGGGACCCAAGGGATTTTTTCTGTAACAAAAGACCTTGGTTTAAAAGAGCCCTTTTCTGGACAAACGCCTATCGTTTCAGGTGAATTAGGAGAAGACTTTACTTATTACCTTGCTGAGTCCGAACAAATCCCTTCTTCGGTTGGTTTGAGTGTTTCCGTTGACGTAGATGATTCTATTAAAACAGCAGGTGGCTTTATGCTACAAATGATGCCTGGAGCTAGTGAAGAGGTAGTAGCTGCCTTAGAAAAACGTATTCGACAGTTACCAAAAGTTTCTGTTATGTTAGATGATGGGAAAAGTCCAGAAGAAATATTAGACTTTATTTTTGCCGATGAGCCAATAACTATTTTGGAGAAACTGTCTGTACAGTTTAGATGTGATTGTTCTAAAGAAAGATTTGCCAAAGGTTTGATTTCTTTGGGAACCCAAGAGTTGCAAGAAATGATTGAACAAGACCATGGGGCAGAAGCGGTTTGTACATTTTGTCAAGAAAAGTATAAATTTAGTGAACAAGAATTAGAGTTACTTAAACAAGAAGCAGTCGATAATTAGTTAGGAAAAATTTCAAGCCGTGTTTTTTTCGGCTTGCTTTTTTTTCATATCATTGGCATTATAAAAAGGAAACCTATCAGAGAATGGAGGAAGCGTTGTGGCAGGAGAACGTGAAAAACAAGAAGAATTGAACGACCAAATGTTGGTTCGGCGACAAAAAATGGAAGAATTGCAAGAAAATGGGACTGATCCTTTTGGGGAACGTTTTGATCGCACACATAATTCTAGTGAGATTCACGAAACATTTGATGCTCGTACAAAAGAGGAATTAAATGAAATGGAGCTAACAGCTAGCGTGGCTGGTCGAATGGTTTCTAAAAGAGGTAAAGGAAAAGTTGGGTTTGCACATTTACAGGATCGTGATGGACAGATCCAGATTCATGTCCGTAAAGATGAAGTTGGCGAAGATAACTATGCTATTTTTAAACAAGCAGACTTAGGTGATTTTTTTGGTGTTACTGGAAATATTATGAAAACCAATACTGGAGAAGTTTCGGTTAAAGCCGACAAAGTGACGCTTCTAACAAAATCGCTACGTCCGTTACCAGAGAAGTACCATGGCTTAACGAATGTGGAACAGCGCCATCGCCAACGCTATTTAGATCTAATTAGTAACCGAGATAGTTTTGAACGTTTTAGAAAACGAAGTCAAATTATCAGTGAAATTAGACGATACCTAGATCATCTTGGGTATTTGGAGGTTGAAACGCCTGTTTTGCATAATCAAGCAGGAGGTGCTGCTGCGCGTCCATTTGTTACACACCATAATGCATTAGATATCGACTTGTATTTGCGAATCGCGCTAGAATTGCATTTAAAACGTTTAATTGTGGGTGGCATGGAAAAAGTTTACGAAATTGGCCGTGTTTTCCGTAATGAAGGAATTGATACAACTCACAATCCAGAGTTTACTATGTTAGAATGTTATACAGCTTATGCTAATTTTGGAGATGTTATGGACTTAACAGAAGGAATTATCCGAGATGTAGCTGAAAATGTGTTAGGCACAAACCAAATTAGTTATGATGAGCAGAATGTAAATTTAGGCGTTGAATTTTCTCGTTTACACATGGTAGATGCGATAAAAAAATATACTGGCGTGGACTTTTGGCAAGAGATGTCATTAGATCAGGCAAGAGAAACAGCTAAAAACCATAATGTAGAAGTTTCAGAAACAATGAGTGTAGGACACATTATTAACGAGTTTTTCGAAACGTTTGTAGAAGATGAACTACAACAACCTACTTTTGTGTACGGATATCCTATAGAAGTTTCCCCGTTAGCTAAGAAGAATGCAGAAGATGCTCGTTTTACAGACCGCTTTGAATTATTTATCGTAGGTCACGAATTTGCTAATGCATTTACTGAATTAAATGATCCCATTGATCAACGAGCACGTTTTGAAGAACAAGAAAAAGAACGTGTAGCTGGTAATGAAGAAGCGCATGGAGTAGATGAAGATTTCTTAGAGGCATTAGAATATGGTATGCCCCCTACCGGAGGGTTAGGTATAGGAATCGATCGGTTGATTATGCTATTAACAGATGCACAATCCATTCGTGATGTATTGCTTTTCCCAACAATGAGATAAACCTGGAAACTGCGGTTGTTATCGACCGCAGTTTTTTAGTAATAGTGGATAGAATGATGAAAGCTTTCAAAAGATTAATTGAAATTTATTGCAAAATTATATGCTGTAATTATTGACCTTAAGTGCTTTTCTTGATATATTGTTATTTGGTTATGGGGATGAAAAAGCTTTTCATTTTTTCACAAAAATGATTGACGGCTGCTTACAGTTTTGATAAACTTATCAAGTCGTTATAAAAAAAGGTTTTTTATTCAATTGAAAAAAGTTATTGACAATAACTGATTCTCTTGATAAGATATAAAAGTTGCTACGGCAACGCCAAAGAGAACAAAAGACGTAGACCTTTGAAAACTGAACAAAGCAACCAACGAACCAATGTGTAGGGCGTCTCGATTCAAGAGGCAAACACAAGAAACAAACAAACGCAAACGTTTGAAGAGCACAATGATCAACGGTGTGTTGATCGATCGAATTCTCAAGATGAGAGTTTGATCCTGGCTCAGGACGAACGCTGGCGGCGTGCCTAATACATGCAAGTCGAACGCTGCCCCTGTTCCCCTTCGGGGGAAGAGGTGGCAGAGTGGCGGACGGG
>NZ_AUIQ01000020.1 GCF_000423785.1 Tetragenococcus muriaticus DSM 15685
GTTGGTTGAACCAATACGAAGCCCTTCCGGACGACGTCGTCGCTCAAGAAAAGCGTTGGCAAGCTATGAAACGCTGGGTACAGAAAAAACCTCATTTTCAAGCTCATGAAGGTGCGTTTAAAGGGCAAATGGGCGAAGGAAAAGCGAAAAGTGCCCCTTTAGGCCAATTCGCCAAAGGATTAAACCAATTAATAATGACCCCGAATTATCTCTAATAAAAACTTGTTTTTGTTAGAGATAATGAGGGCAAACCGAACGAAAGTGAGGTTGAAAATAACTTCGTGTCTGCCCCAAAAGACGGTTTTTTTATTCAACCTCAATAAACTTGACACATACTTAATAAACAATTAACTATATTATCGAAGATGAATGTGGTATACTTTAAAAGAATTTTGTCAAAAAAGTGACACGTTTTATTTGGAGGGAAACAGTATGGAAGAGATTATCGTTTATGGGGATAATCCATTAAGAGGAACTGTAGAAATTGAAGGGGCTAAAAATGCGGTTTTACCGATTTTAGCTGCTAGTTTATTAGCAGAAGACGGAACAACAAGGTTAAGTAATGTTCCGATTCTTTCAGATGTGTTTACTATGAAAGAAGTAATTCATCATTTGAATGCGCAAGTTGATTTTAATCAAGATAAAAAAGAAATTACAATTGATGCTTCGAATCCTTTGGAAGTAGAAGCACCCTATGAATATGTTAGTAAAATGCGAGCTTCTATTGTCGTTTTAGGACCGTTGCTTGCACGTAATGGGCATGCACAAGTCGCAATGCCAGGAGGTTGTGCTATTGGTAAACGACCAATTGACCTTCACTTAAAAGGTTTTCAAGCCCTAGGTGCAACAATTAATCAAAAGAATGGCTATATTGAAGCTGTTGCGGATCAACTAGAAGGCAATAGCATCTATCTTGATTTTCCTAGTGTTGGGGCTACGCAAAATATCATGATGGCAGCTGTTAAAGCTAAGGGGATTACTACAATTGATAATGTAGCAAGAGAACCTGAAATTGTTGATTTAGCGAATGTATTGAATAAAATGGGCGCTAAAATTCATGGTGCTGGCACTGAAACTATGCGTATTGAAGGCGTAGAACGTTTGTATTCAGTCCATCATGCTATCGTGCAAGATCGAATTGAAGCGGGAACTTTCATGGTTGCTGGGGCTATGCCTAATAATGATCTTTTTATCAAGGACGCGATTGCTGAACATAATCGTCCATTGTTATCGAAATTAAAAGAGATGGGTGCCGAAATTACTGAAGCAGAAGAAGGCATTCAAATAAAAGGTCCAGCACAGTTGCGACCTACAGATGTAAAAACACTTCCTCATCCTGGTTTTCCAACGGATATGCAAGCTCAAATGAGTGTGTTACAATTATTGGCAAATGGAACGAGTGTTACTACAGAAACAGTTTTTGAAAATCGTTTCCAACACTTAGAAGAAATGCGAAAAATGAATGCGCATATGAAAATTGACGGGAATGTAGCGATTATGCAAGGAAATGACTCATTACAAGGAGCATTAGTGTATGCAACAGATCTGCGAGCTGCGGCTGCGTTAGTTTTAGCTGGGTTGAAAGCAGACGGAATTACACGTGTGCGTAATTTAAAATACCTTGATCGAGGTTACTATCATTTTCATGAAAAATTACAAAAATTAGGCGCGAATATTGAACGGGTTTCTGATAGTACGGCAAAAGAAGAAATTCATGTATAAATATCGGAGGTCATGATGCATTTAAGTCGTGATGTGTTAATTACATTAATAAAAATTTTATCAGTTATTGTATTAGCCATGTTCTTATTTTTTATAGGATTAATGGTTGGCTATGGTTTGATCGGTGATGGTTCGCCGATGCAGGTTTTTAATCGTACTTTATGGCAACATATTTTTGAGTTTATCCAAGTTTAAGAAGCTGGGAAATTGTTTCCCTATAAATGATATTTAATAGTAAACATTGCTGGTAACTTTTGTCCCAGCTTCTTTTTCTTTCCAAAAGGAGTTGGAGTTTATGCAAAAATTTTTTATTCTCTTAATTCGAGGGTATCAGCGTTTTATTTCTCCTTTATTTCCACCAAGTTGTCGATATTATCCTAGCTGTTCGAGCTATATGCTTGAAGCATTAAAGGTTCATGGGGTATTTAAGGGGTTGTTAATGGGAATTGCACGAGTATTGCGTTGTAACCCTTTGTTTAAGGGGGGAATTGATTATGTTCCTGAAAATTTTTCATTAAGGAAAAATAAAGAGGACAAAGAAAAACCACAGTATAAGTATTAATAAGTAAGTTCAAGGAAGAGCTTTGCAAACAACAAACGTTACTACAATAATATTCGTTAAATAATTTTTTGTTCTAGCCTTACAGAAAAAATATGCTAAAATGGTCGATGAGGTGAAAGGTTTGAAGAAAAATAAAGAAATTGAAGTTCATAGTGAAGAAACAACTCGTACTATTAATGGAAAAACGTATCCAGTAACAGAATTATATATTGGAAAAAAACAAATTGGTGCAGTCCTTAGTTACGGGGAAAAAGAATTCCAAAGCTTTGCTGATGATGAAAATCTTGGAACAAGTAAAAATATGAATGCAGCAATCGAAACAATTATTCGTCGTTGGAATTTACATGAACAATAAAATTCTTTGCAAAAATCTATTGCAAAAAAAGCAAAAATTTTGTATCATGTCTAAGTCAGGTTTTATACCGGGCTTTTTGGGGGAGTAGCGAAGTGGCTAAACGCGGCGGACTGTAAATCCGTTCCTTTCTGGTTCAGAGGTTCGAATCCTCTCTCCCCCACCATTGGGATATAGCCAAGCGGTAAGGCAATGGACTTTGACTCCATCATGCGCTGGTTCGAATCCAGCTATCCCAGTTCGTGTAAGCATCAGATTTTTTCTGATGCTTTTTTTGTTGATTTCATTTTGCTTTTGCGATAATCTAAAAGAAAGTTTACTATTCTGGAAAATTGAAACTCTCTATTTTTCAATTAAGTCAAAAAAGGAAGTGTTAGAATGAAATTAGGCGAAAATTTAAAGGAAAAAGTGATTGAAGCTGCAGAAACGATTTACGATGTATCCAAAAAAGATGTGCAAGTAAATGTAGGGAAAAAAGGAGTTGAAGTTAAGGAAAAACGACCTACCCGTCAACGAATTAAATGGCAAGCCAAGATTCGTTAACCAGGAAAACCTATCCAGCTTTTGTTTTGAAGAAGATTAATTTTGTAAGTAGGAGGTGAAATTTGTGGCTGAAACGTTACCTGTATATCTTCAAATTCATGATAAAATTAAAGAAAAAATTGAAGCAGAATACTGGAAAATCGGAGATCGACTTCCTTCTGAAAGAGAACTTGCTGAAGACTTTGAAGTTAGTCGTATGACACTTAGACAAGCGGTGCAAACTTTATCAGATGAAGGTATATTGGAAAGAAAAATTGGGTCAGGCACTTATGTTGCACGGCAAAAAGTGCAAGAGAAAATGTCAGGTACCACTAGTTTTACTGAAATCATGCTTTCTCAAGGACGATACCCTTCAAGCAAAGCTGTCTCTTACTTTTTTACACAACCAAGTTCAAGTGAAATGGAACGGTTAAGCTTATCAGAACATGAGACAATTTTACGAATGGAGCGAATACGCTTAGCAGATGATATTCCCATTTGTTTTGAAGTTGCGAGCATTCCAGAAAAGATTATTCGTGATTTCAGCAAAACTGAAATTTCTACCTCACTCTACCGTACTTTAGAGGAAAAAGGACAACATAAAATTGGCGGCGCAGATCAAACGATCTCTGCTATGGTTGCTTCAGAAAAAAAAGCTGAGTACTTGCAAGTAAAAAAGGGCGATGCTATTTTACTGATGCGACAAGTTTCTTATTTTACTGATGGTACACCTTTTGAATATGTACGTAGTCAGTATGTCGGTAATCGTTTCGAATTTTTTTTGGAGAAATAACAGAAAGACACTGCTAATTCCATATAAAATGGAACGCAGTGTCTTTATTTTTGAACTACATGTTCATAGTAACGTTTCTCACCTTTTTCAAGTTTTGCTTGCCCATTTAATAATTCTGTTATAGAAGCAATAAAGGGCTGTGTTTCTTGGACAAGCACACACATTGTCACGTTTTCTAAGAAGTGAGTATCTTCGATGATATAGTTTTGTTGTTCCAAAAAGTTTTGTAATCTCCCTAAAAGAGAATAACCAACAGTCACGTAGATCTCTTGATGTAGGGTGCCTTGTACAATTCTTGTTTCTTCTAATGCATGACTGACAGAATGGGAATACGCACGAATTAAACCGCCAGCTCCTAATTTTGTTCCACCAAAGTACCGAGTGACCACTGCACAAACATTGATTAACTCTTGTTTTTTAAGTACTTCTAACATTGGGTGACCAGCAGTACCTGCAGGTTCGCCATCATCGCTTGAACGTTGAATTTCATTTTCTTCACCAATCATAAAAGCACTACAATTGTGGGCGGCTTTCCAGTGTTCTTTTTTTAATTGTTGAATGAAATCTTTTGCTTCTTCTTCCGTATATACACGTTTTAAAGAGCATATAAAGCGTGATTTCTTGATTTCTATTTCTGCTTGTCCATTTTTTTGAATGGTTCGGTAGGTATCTTGCATGATGATTCTCCTCTATTTTTATTCCTCATTTATAGTATAATATAGATAGAAAGGATATGGCAGTGAAAAGTTGCATTTTATCTTTTTAAGCGTGATAATGGAAAAAGGGGTGCTTGGTATGGCGGGAAGGAGAAAAAAGTATGACGTAATTACTACCTACCTAAAAAATAATGGAGGCACACAAGTTACATTGACTTTTACTCAATTTGATGAGTTGTTATTTCCTGCTCGGGGGTTACCTAGATCAGCTCGCACATCGGTAGACTGGTGGACGAATGACTATTTGCATCCAGAAAATGGGGCTTATGCTTGGTTGAATGCAAATTATGAAGTGGTTTATGTCAACTTGGAAAAAGAATTCGTTGTTTTTCGTCCATTACTCAAGTCGAATTGGATCCGTCCAATTGATTAAGTAAACGTTGACATCGTCTTGAAAAACTTTATAATGAAATATATACTTTGTTGTTTTTAGCTCTAAAGAGAGGGAGAGATTATTTATGGCACAAAAAACGATTATGCTTGTATGTTCCGCTGGGATGAGCACAAGTTTGTTGGTAACAAAAATGCAAAAAGCTGCTGAAGAGCAAGAAATTGATGCAGACATTTTTGCTGTATCATCTTCTGAAGCTGACGCTCAATTGGACAATAAAGACGTGAATGTTTTATTATTAGGGCCTCAAGTACGCTTTATGAAAGATGATTATGAAAAACGTTTGTCTCCCAAAGGTATATCAGTCGATGTCATTAATATGTCAGATTATGGTATGATGAACGGAGAAAATGTTTTACAACAAGCCCTTAATTTAATTGATAATTAAAAAATTTATAAAAAAGCGAGAATCAAAAACGATTCTCGCTTTTTTTGCGTATTTATCATTGAGGTGATAATTATGGAAGCATTATATGGACGTCAAATAGTGATGACAAAAGAAGATCAGGATACACTTGATTGTACCTATCAATCTAGAAGAGGATTATTTATAGATTCTAAAATTACTTGCCAGCGGTGTGGTAGTCACTTTTCTAAAGAGATCGCACGATTACCTACACAAGATTATTATTGTCCTTATTGTATTCAATTTGGGCGAATAACTAGCCAGTCTTATTTGGTCTCACAGGAAGAAAAAGAAAATCCTCCTCGTTTAGTTACTTTTACTTGGCAAGAAATGTTAACACCAGCTCAACAAGAAGTTTCATGCAACGTTTTATCAAATTTCCAACAGCATAAACATTCTTTAATTTGGGCTGTTACTGGTTCAGGAAAAACCGAAATGATTTTTGCCGTGTTACGGTATTGTTTACAAAATGGCGGGCGAGCAGCCATTGCTTCTCCAAGAATTGATGTTTGTCGTGAACTTTATCCCCGGATTAATGAAGTATTTCCTAAAGAAAATACCTTGCTTTTGTATGGAAATTCTAACGAAATTTATCGTTATAATGCTTTAACGATTTGTACGACTCATCAGTTATTTCACTTTTATCATGCTTTTGATTTATTAATCATTGATGAGATTGACGCTTTTCCTTATGAAGGAGATAAGCGGTTAGCTTTTGCGCAAAAAAATGCGTTAAAAAAGAATGGAAAATATGTTTACCTCAGTGCTACGCCTCCTACTCATTTATTGCGTTCGTTAAAGGAAACGTTCTGTATAGAAAAATTGCCAGTGCGTTTTCATAAACGTCCGTTAGTTGTTCCTCAGTTGATTTGGTATGAGAATTGGAAATATTGTTATCAATCAAATTGGAAGATAAAAAAATTTATTTTTTATCTCAAAAAATTGCTTCAAGATAATAATGTCCTTGTTTTTTGTCCTAGTATTTACTACATGCAGAAGTTATATACAAAAGTAGGTGAATTTTTTCATTCCTCTGAGATTGAATGTGTTTCAGCTCAAGATAAATACCGAGAAGAAAAAGTTCAACGGATGCGTAAGGGAGAGTATCGCATCTTATTTTGTACAACCATTTTAGAACGCGGAGTTACCTTTGATCATATTTCTGTGATTATTATGGGGGCCAACCATAATATTTTTAGCAAGTCGGTTTTAGTACAGATTGCAGGACGTGTTGACCGTAAAGGAGCGTATCACTATGGACAAGTTCTCTTTTTTTATAACCAGCAAACCCAAGCTATTGGTGAGGCATGTGACGAAATCAAACGAATGAATCGATTAGCTAAGGAGAGTTTATTCGTATGAAGTGTAGTTATTGTCAACAAGAAATCATTCGTAATTTAACCTTTAAAGAAATTCTTTTTCCCTTATTAATAAAAAGCGAACGATGTTCTCTTTGTCAGAAAAAATTTAAAAAAATTACAGATCCTGTGTGTCCAACTTGCTTTAAACCAGGTTGGACGGTAAGATGTGATGAATGTCAACAATGGAAAAAACAATACCCTTATTATGATTTTTGCCATCAAGCTTTATTTAATTATAACGAAGCTTTTAAAGAATGGATTTATCAGTATAAATTTTTAGGAGACTTTCGTTTAAAGACAACATTTACTGTGGAAATTCAAGAATATTTTTCTCATAAAAAAGATTGGATTATTTGTTGTATTCCTTTATCAGAACAACGTTTTTTACAGCGCGGTTTTAATCAAGTTGAAGCCTTTTTGCAGACAGCTAATATAAAAACTTCCCCTTTGTTAGAAAGATCGATAGATACTCTGCCACAATCAAATAAGAACCGCCAAGAGCGCTTGGCGTCACCGCAAGTATTTGCGGCAACTGATCAGACTATTAAAATAAGAAATAAAAAAGTACTCATTGTAGACGATGTCTATACTACAGGAAGAACTCTTTTTCATGCAGCTGAAATTTTGCAAAAGTATCAGCCAGAAAAAATCCAGACTTTTTCGCTTGCACGTTAAAAATATATTAAAAACTGTTAACGATTTCTTTTGCATTTATAGTAAAGTTCGATATAATAAACATAAGAAGAGGAAAAAAGATGGAACCTTTTCCTCTTTAATTGGTAGATGAAAGGGGCAATTGTTATGTTCAGATACAATGTTCGAGGAGAAAATATAGAGGTTACTCAAACGATTCGCGATTACGTGGAAAAAAAGGTGGGTAAATTAGAACGTTATTTTAACGATGTACCTGAAGCAACCGCTCATGTAAACTTAAAAGTTTACACAGAAAAAACAGCTAAAGCAGAAGTGACGATCCCGTTGCCTTATCTTGTCTTGCGTGCAGAAGAAACCTCACCAGACTTATATGGAAGCATCGATTTAGTCGTTGATAAATTAGAACGTCAGGTGCGTAAATTCAAAACAAAAATTAATCGAAAAAAACGGGAAACGAATAAACCCGAAGTTGATCAAACTGCTTTCTTTGCTGATGAAGATACAGAAGAAGATAACGGTTCTGACCTTGAAATCGTTCGTACAAAACGTCTTTCATTAAAACCAATGGATAGTGAAGAAGCTGTATTACAAATGAATATGTTAGGTCATAACTTTTTCATTTTTGAAGATGCAGATACTACAGGAACTAGCATTGTTTATCGTCGTAAAGACGGCAAGTATGGATTAATTGAAACTGACTAACAAAAGAAAATAAAAGGCAGAGGCGTTAAAAAACACCTCTGCTTTATTTTTGGAGTAAAAAATTTTTGTTAATAAAAGGTCCATAGAATTGTTCTATGGGCTTTTTCATGTTAGATTAATAACGGAAAAGAAAATTGATGACAGGCTTTTACAAAATGGTAGCAATCAACTAAAACACATGCTAGAATATAGCGAGGACTTGTTAACAAAAGATATATTATATAAATAAGGTGACAATGTAACAGTAAGTTTTACTTATTGTTTTAAATAAAGGAGATTTTTATAAGAATGGCCAACTTTTTTAAAACATTGATTGAAAATGATAAAAAAGAAATAAAGCGTCTCGGTCGAATGGCTAATAAAATTGAAGCATTAGCAGACGAAACGAGTGCGTTAACTGATGAAGAATTACGGCAAAAAACAGAAGAATTTAAAGAGCGTTATAAAAATGACGAAACGTTGGATGATTTGATGACAGAAGCTTTCGCAGTTGTGCGGGAAGCAGCTAAACGAGTTCTTGGTTTGTATCCTTTCCACGTTCAATTAATGGGAGCCATTGTTTTACATGAAGGTAACATTTCTGAAATGCGCACAGGTGAAGGGAAAACTTTAACAGCTACTATGCCTGTATATTTGAATGCATTATCGGAAAAAGGTGTGCATGTAGTTACTGTTAATGATTATCTGGCTTCCCGTGATTCGATAGAAATGGGAGAATTGTATAATTTTTTAGGACTCACTGTGGGCTTAAATGTTAACTCCAAATCAACAGAAGAAAAACGTGCCGCATACTATAGCGACATTACCTATAGTACAAATAGTGAAATTGGATTTGACTACTTAAGAGATAATATGGTCGTTTATCCTAATCAAATGGTACAGCGTCCATTGAATTACGCCATTGTTGATGAGGTGGACTCCATTTTAATTGATGAAGCTAGAACCCCTTTGATTATTTCAGGAAAAGCTGAAAAATCAACAGCTCTTTATCAGCGTACGGATAGTTTTGTTAAACGATTGCAAGAAGAAGAAGACTATAAAATTGATGTTCAATCAAAAACAATCAGTTTAACTGAAACAGGGATCGAAAAAGCAGAAGAAGCCTTTGGATTAAACAATTTATATGATATTGAAAATGCTGCATTAACGCATTATATGGATCAAGCGCTACGGGCGAACTATATTATGATTCGTGATAACGACTATGTTGTTCAAGATGGGAAAGTTTTAATTGTTGATCAATTTACCGGGCGTATCATGGAGGGTCGTCGGTATTCTGATGGCTTGCATCAAGCGATTGAAGCTAAAGAAGGTGCTGATATTGAAGATGAAACAAAAACAATGGCATCCATTACTTTCCAAAACTTCTTCCGTATGTATAATAAATTAGCTGGTATGACAGGGACGGCTAAAACAGAAGAAGAAGAATTCCGTGAGATTTATAATATGGAAGTCCTTCAAATTCCAACCAATGAACCAGTTATTCGTGACGACCGATCAGACTTATTATATCCTACTTTAAATAGTAAATTTAGAGCTGTGACTCAAGATATTAAAGAACGATATCGTAAAGGTCAACCAGTACTAGTAGGAACAGTAGCGGTAGAAACTTCGGAATTATTATCGAATATGTTGGATAAAGAAAATGTTCCTCATGAAGTTTTAAATGCGAAAAACCACTTTAAGGAAGCAGAAATTATTCAGAATGCTGGACAAAAAGGTGCTGTCACCATTGCAACAAACATGGCCGGTCGGGGAACAGACATTAAGTTGGGTCCTGGTGTAGCTGAAGTCGGTGGACTAGCAGTTATCGGTACAGAACGACATGAATCACGTCGTATTGATAATCAATTACGTGGACGTTCTGGACGTCAAGGAGATCCTGGCCTATCACAATTTTATTTGTCTTTAGAAGATGACTTGATGAAACGATTTGGTTCAGAACGAATTAGTGGATTTTTAGAACGGATGCGAGTGGATGATGAAGATGCTGTGATTCAAAGTCGAATGTTATCAAGACAAGTCGAAGCAGCACAAAAACGGGTCGAAGGAAATAACTATGATGCCCGGAAAAACGTTTTACAATATGACGATGTCATGCGTGAACAACGTGAAGTTATTTACGGACAAAGACAACAAGTGATTTTGGAAGATCAGTCATTATCAAAAACATTGATGAATATGGTCAAACGGACAATTGAACGAGCGGTAGCTGGACATACACAATTTGAAGAAAATGAATTGAATTATGAAGGTTTGGTGGACTTTGCCGGAAGTGTGTTAGTTCATGAAGATGCGATTTCTGTGGACGATTTACAAGGAAAAACGCCCCAAGAAGTAACCGACTATTTATATCAACTGGCTCAAGAAAAATTTGATGAAAAAACGGAACAGTTAAATAGTCAAGAACAATTGTTGGAATTTGAAAAAGTGGTTATTTTACGTGTTGTAGATACAAAATGGACAGATCATATTGATGCAATGGATCAATTACGTCAATCAATAGGGCTACGTGCCTATGGACAAAATAATCCATTAGTCGAATACCAAAGTGAAGGCTTTACGATGTATGAAAATATGATTGGTGCAATTGAATATGATGTGACCCGTCTATTTATGAAAGCTGAAATTCGTCAAAATGTCCAAAGAGAACAAGTAGCTCAAGGCGAAGCTGAAGCTCCCAATTCAGAGAATACAAGTCCTGAACAAAAAAGTTCAGAAAATGTAAAAAAAGTGGGGCGTAATGATCCTTGTCCATGTGGTAGTGGGAAAAAATATAAAAATTGTCATGGAAAAAAATAAAAGTCAAATAAGACTGGACGTAACGCCCAGTCTTATTTTGCGCAATATAAATAAGTGATCGATGAAAGAAGGATATTGATGGAAAGATCAGAAATACAAAGTCAATTAGCAGAAATGAAAGAACAAGTCGCAAGTTTTAGGAGGTCTCTTTGACCTCGAACAGTTAGAAGAAGACATCGCACAAGCGGAAAATCAAATGGCCGATCCGTCTTTTTGGGAAGATCAGGAGAATGCGCAAAAAGTGATCGATGAAAATAACCGCAAAAAGAAAACGTATGACAACTTTAAACATTTAGAACAGGGTGTTGAAGATGCAGGCGTTTTGTTTGAAATGGTTCAAGAAGAAGCGGATAGTGATTTAGAAGCAGAACTGCAAGAAAAAATGACGGCATTACAAAAAGAACTTGCAGATTATGAATTGAATTTATTATTAAATGGTCCCTACGATAGGAATAATGCTATTATTGAGTTACATCCTGGTGCTGGAGGCACCGAATCTCAAGATTGGGGAAGTATGTTGTTGCGTATGTACACTCGTTGGGCAGAAAATCATCACTTTTCTGTGGAAACTATCGACTATCAAGCTGGCGATGAAGCAGGAATTAAAAGTGTGACGCTAATGATTAAAGGGCATAATGCATATGGCCTTTTAAAATCAGAAAAAGGAGTGCACCGTCTTGTTAGAACATCGCCTTTTGATGCGGCAAAAAGACGACACACCTCCTTTTGTTCGGTGGAAGTAATGCCAGAGTTAGACGAATCTATTGATATTGAGATTAGTCCAGATGAATTAAAAATTGATACTTTTCGCGCAAGTGGTGCTGGTGGACAACATATTAATAAGACAGAGTCAGCCGTCCGCATTACGCATTTACCAACAGGAACGGTGGCGGCTAGCCAAGCTCAGCGTTCACAAATAAAAAACCGAGAACAAGCGATGAACATGTTGCGCGCGAAATTGTACCAACAAGAAGTTGAAAAACAAGAGCAAGAGCAAGCGGCACTACGAGGCGAACAGCTTGAAATTGGTTGGGGGTCTCAAATTCGTTCCTATGTTTTTCATCCTTATCAAATGGTTAAAGATCACCGCACAGATCATGAAACTGGGAATACACAATCCGTAATGGACGGACATTTGGATGAATTTATTGATGCTTATTTAAAAATGCGGCTCGATGCATCAAATGAATGAAGTTATTAGATTGAAAAGAAAATTTAAATTAGTGCAAACCAAAAGAAATATTTCCATGCTATAATTATGTGGTATGATTAAAATTGTTGAGGAGAGATAGCCATGATTGAGATGAAGGATGTAACCAAAAAATATACAAATGGTACAGCAGCTATTCGTGACCTTTCAATTTCGATTGATCAAGGGGAATTTGTTTATGTTGTGGGTCCTTCTGGTGCCGGTAAATCGACATTTATTAAGTTAATGTATCGGGAAGAAAAAGCTAGCAATGGCGATTTAAAAGTTGCTGATTATGATTTGACGAAAATCAAAAATCGGGAAGTGCCTTACTTGCGACGTGAAATCGGCGTAGTATTTCAGGACTATAAATTGTTGGAAAGAAAAACCGTTTATGAAAATGTTGCTTATGCTATGCAAGTGATTGGAAAACGACCTAGGGAAATAAAAAAACGAGTGATGGATGTATTAGATATGGTCGGTTTAAAACATAAAGCACGTGTTTTTCCTAACCAATTATCCGGAGGCGAACAGCAACGTGTTTCGATTGCTCGAGCTATTGTGAATACACCTCAAGTAGTAATAGCTGATGAGCCTACTGGGAACTTGGACCCAGAAATTTCTTGGGAAATTATGAAATTATTGGATCGTATTAATGCTCAAGGAACTACTGTCGTAATGGCTACGCATAATCGTACGATTGTAAATACTATTCGTCATCGCGTAATTGCTATAGAAAATGGCAAAATTATTCGCGACCAAGCGGAAGGAGAGTATGGATACGATGATTAGGAATTTTTTCCAGCATGTTTTAGAAAGTTTAAAGAGTTTACGTCGTAATGGTTGGATGACTTTTTCCTCTATTACTGCAGTGACTGTCACATTGACCTTATTAGGGACCTTTCTTGTTATTATTTTAAATACTGTAAAGTTAGCCCAAGATATGGAAAACAATGTTGAAGTCTCCGTTTATGTTAATTATGAAACGGATGAAGAAGGAAAAGAAGAATTACGAAATAATCTGGAAGAAATTCCACATGTCGCTTCCATTGACTATTCAAGTAGGGATGAGGAATTAGAAAGAGTTCAAAATTCATATGGTGATTCTTGGGGGCTATTTGACCAAGACAATCCATTACTTGATGTCTTTATTGTCAGCGCAGACGAACCGCAATATGTAGAAGCTATTACAGAAGAAGCTGAAGGCATGACCGAATATGTTCAAGAAGCCTCTTATGGTGAAGATCTTTCTGATAGGATTTTTAGTATTGCGCAAAATACACGAACATGGGGACTGATCGGTTCCATTATTTTAATTATCGTGGCCATCTTTTTGATTTCGAATACTGTTCGTATGACAATTTTAACTCGTAAAGAAGAAATACAAGTTATGCGTTTAGTAGGGGCGAAAAATGGGTACATTCGTTGGCCATTCTTCCTCGAAGGCGGATGGATTGGTTTGTTAGGTTCTATTATTCCTATTGTTTTAATGCATACTGGTTACAATAAAGCTTTTGAATTAATTAATCCGATATTAGAACGTTCGAACTACAGCTTGTTATCGCCAGGTACTTTTAATTGGCAAATGAGTTTGTTACTAGCAGTTATAGGTGTTGCGATTGGTTCCCTTGGGTCAGCCTTTTCTATGCGTCGTTTCTTGAAGTTCTAGATGAAATAAGAAAACTTATTACTTTGAGAACCCAAAAAGCAGTTAGATTCTTTATCTAACTGCTTTTTGCATCTTCTATAAATGATAAGTTTTTAAGTTTTTTAAATGTGATAGAGAAAGGAAGTCAAATGGTATGGGAAATGAATTTGTATCTAAACAGACAAAGTTAGCGATAGCTGCGGTGGCATTACTTTCTTTTTTAGGAATTTTAGTCGAAACTTCATTAAATGTAGCTTTTCCAACATTAACAAAAGAATTCGATGTTCCTCTGGGAATTATGCAGTGGGCGACTTCAGGATATTTACTTATGGTGACCATTATTATGAGCACCACAGGTCATCTGATTAAAAAGTACAAGGCACAATCTTTATTTCGAATAGCTGTATTATTTTGCATTATTGGGGCTGTATTATGTGCTAGTGCTGTCTCTTTTCCAATGCTAATGACAGGGCGCCTATTCCAAGCAGTTGCGACAGGTCTAGCTACTCCCTTGATGTTTCATATCATCTTATCGCTTATTCCGCAAAGTCAGGTCGGTCTTTATATGGGAGTAGGCAGCATGGTTACTTCGTTTGCTCCAGCGTTAGGACCGACATATGGGGGCTTTCTTACGTCATTTTTATCCTGGCGTGCGATTTTTCTACTGACGCTTCCTATTATCTTTGGAATTATTTGGCTAGGAATCAAACATATTCACTTAGAAGCAGTGGGAACAAATCAACGTTTTGATTGGATGGGGGTTGTTCTTTTAGCTTGGGTATTTGTCAGTCTTAGCGTAGCGTTTGCCAACGCAGGAACTCATGGGTTTGATAGTTTATCTTTTTTTGGGCTCCTAGCTATTTTTATTATGGGACTTATCGCCTTATTTATTCATTTTCGTATTTCAGAAAGAAAGATATTAAATTTTGCTCTGCTATTACGCCCGATTATTGGTTTACGCTGGCTAAACTTTTTTATTTTGCAATTTATTAATATTGGTATTTCTTTTGTTTTACCTATTCTTGCCCAAGATTATTTAGGCACAGCTCCTTTCATGGCTGGATTAATTTTATTTCCGGGTTCGTTGTTAGGAGCTGCGATTGCTCCTTATGCTGGGCGTTTGTATGATAAACAAGGGGCCTTACTGCCGTTAATAATAGCGAATGTATTCATGTTTTTAGGATGCTGGCTTTTTTACTTTGGCACACCTATTTTAAGTGTCGCTTCTATGATATTTATTTATATCTTTTTGCGCGTTGGATTTAATTTTGGTTTTGGAAATACTTTGTCGGATGCTAGTAAACAAGTGAACTTAGAAGAAAGAGCAGAAATTAATTCTTTGTTCAATACGTTTCAACAATATGCTGGTTCCTTTGGCACAAGCGTTTTGTCCGCTGTTATTTCTTCTGTGCAATTACAAGGGGGCCTTCCTTTAGCTACATTAACAGCACGCGGCAGTCGCATCGATTTCATCCTTCTTGCCATTTTAGCAGGGATCGGCTTGTTAACTGTGGTTATTAGTCATTATCTAAAAAGAAGAACCGTGAACACTCAAAAATAATAAAAAATCCTATTCTCTTTAGACTGAGTTTTTTTTACATAAATAAAATGAGCACAACGATTCTGTGTAAGTTAAATTTTCCCTGGCACAGAAGAAATCCCTTTCTTTTTTTGAAGGTAGAATAAAGGTTTTTAAGTCGAAAGAAACATGCTAAAATAAAGACGATCATGCTTTACATATCGTATGGAGTTATGATCTTTTACTTTAAGACATAATCTTAATAAAGGAGCTTCTAATGAAAAAGAAGATAGTAGGATTATTCATTCTTAGTTTTACAATTATACTTTCTGGTTGCAGTCAATGGATTGACCGAGGGGAATCTGTAACAGCAGTGGGTTCTTCTGCATTACAACCTTTAGTTGAAACAGTAGCTGAAGAATTTCAACAAGACCAACCAGGCAAATTTGTTAACGTTCAAGGAGGAGGTAGCGGGACCGGGTTAAGCCAAGTCCAAAATGGATCAGTAGACATTGGGAACTCGGATATGTTCGCTGAAGAAAAAAGTGGAGTAGATGCCAGTGAGCTTGTAGATCATCGAGTGGCTGTTATTGGAATTACTCCTGTTGTCAATAAAGAAGTAGGTGTTGAGGAATTATCTAAAGAAGAGTTGAAGCAAATATTTTTAGGTGACATTACGAATTGGCAAGAGGTAGGTGGCAATGACCAAGAAATCGTGATCTTGAACCGCGCTACTGGTAGTGGAACAAGAGACACGTTTGAAAAATGGGTGCTTGATGATGAAAATGCGATCTCTTCTCAAGAACAAGAGTCAAGTGGTATGGTTAGACAAATTGTTAGTGATACTCCTGGTGCCATCAGTTATCTTGCTTTCTCTTATGTAACGGAAGATGTGGATGTACTAGCTATGGATGGCGTAGAACCAACTGATGAAAATGTAAAGACAAATAATTGGCCCATTTGGTCTTACGAACACATGTATACAAGAGGAGAACCTACTGGGCTGACTAAAGAGTTTATGGATTACATCCTTTCAGATGGTGTTCAAGAAGAATTAGTTGGTCAGTTAGGCTATATTCCAGTATCACAAATGGAAGTTGAAAGAGATGCTAATGGAGATATAGTAGAGTGACTTTACGTAAAATTTACAAAGTTGGAGTAAACTTTACGCTTACTTTATAAAAAGTTGATCTCATGAGGTTAGAATGAAAGGGTAATAAGAAACAAGGAGGAAACCTTTTGGAAAATGTAAAAGAAGAGCTAACCAAAAAATCAAAGAAGTCGAAATTAGAACGACGAGGAAGAATTATTAGTTTTTCATGTATTTCGATTATTGTGTTGGTTGTATTATCCATTTTTTACTTTGTTGCAAGTAGGGGATTATCTACCTTTTTTGTAGATAATGTAAATGTTTTTGACTTTTTATTTGGAACAGAATGGAATCCAGGGCAAGTAGGATCAGACGGTCAACCGATGGTAGGGGCTTTGCCGATGATTGTGGGTTCTTTTACGGTGACTTTTTTGTCTGCTATTATTGCAACACCATTTGCGATCGGGGCAGCTGTTTTTATGGTAGAAATTTCTCCTAAAAATGGACAGAAGATTTTACAACCTGTGATTGAATTATTAGTAGGTATTCCTTCTGTAGTTTACGGTTTTATTGGTTTGTCAGTTATTGTTCCTGTTATTCGCGCTATTTTTGGTGGAACAGGATTTGGGATTTTAGCGGGGACTTTTGTTTTGTTTGTAATGATATTACCTACAGTAACGACAATGACTGTCGATGTGTTAAAAGCTGTTCCCCGAGATTATCGAGAAGCTTCCCTTGCTTTAGGTGCGACTCGCTGGCAAACGATTTATAAAGTTGTGCTACGTGCGGCTGTTCCTGGTATTTTAACAGCAGTTGTCTTTGGGATGGCTCGTGCCTTTGGGGAAGCTTTAGCTATTCAAATGGTTATCGGAAATGCTGCATTAATGCCGACAAGTCTGGTCACGCCAGCTTCAACGTTAACTTCAATTTTGACTATGGGAATTGGAAATACCATTATGGGGACAGTAGAAAACAATGTTCTTTGGTCCCTTGCTTTAATCTTACTATTAATGTCATTAATATTTAATATCATTATTCGGTTAATTGCTAAGAAAGGGGCGATGAAAAAATGAAAGCTAAACGTTGGGATAAAATTGCGACAACAATATTGTATATTATTGCTGCCTTTCTTGTTTTAGTTCTTGCCTTTTTGCTGGTGTACATACTTGCACGAGGCATACCACATATTTCTTGGGAATTTTTAACTCAGCCAGCAAGGTCCTACCAAGAAGGTGGTGGGATTGGCATTCAGCTATTTAACTCGCTCTATTTGTTACTAATTACCATGATAATTAGCCTACCTATATCATTAGGATCGGGGATCTATTTATCAGAATATGCGAAAAAAAATTGGGTGACAGATCTTATAAGAACTTCTGTAGAAATACTAAGTTCATTACCTTCAGTTGTTGTAGGGTTATTTGGCTTTTTGCTTTTTGTTGTACAGTTTGAATATGGCTTTTCCATTATTTCTGGAGCGTTAGCATTAACTTTCTTTAATCTACCTCTTTTAACTCGAAATATTGAAGAATCATTAAATGCGATTCATCCAGCACAAAGAGAAGCTGGTTTAGCATTAGGACTTTCTCGCTGGGAAACAGTATTACATGTTGTATTACCAGCAGCTACACCTGGAATTTTAAGTGGAATCATTTTAAGTTCTGGACGAATTTTTGGTGAAGCTGCTGCCTTAATTTATACCGCGGGACAAAGTGCCCCTGCTTTAGACTTCACTAATTGGAATCCACTTAGTGTTTCAAGTCCAATTGGTTTATTTCGACAAGCAGAAACACTGGCAGTGCATATTTGGAAAATCAATTCAGAAGGAACTATGCCCGATGGCGATGCAGTATCCGCAGGAGCTTCAGCTGTCTTAATTTTAGCGGTATTGTTCTTTAATTTCGGTGCACGAGCTGCAGGGAAGAAATTATACAAAAAATTAACCTCTGCCTAAGTGTTCATGATTTTACTAGTTTTTAACTAAGGGAGTTCAAGCGAATATGGAAGAGTATAATTTGCAAGATAGACATATATTTAAAATGGAAGATCGAGATGTTATATTGCATACGCAAGATTTGCACGTCTGGTATGGAAATAATGAGGCCATTAAAGGCATAGACTTAGAATTTGAAAAAAATAAAATCACTGCTTTAATCGGGCCTTCAGGTTGTGGGAAATCCACTTATTTACGCTCATTGAATCGAATGAATGATGAAATTGCTGGTACAAGTGTTAGTGGAAAAATAATGTATAAAGATGTCGACCTTAATTCAAAAGAGGTTGATGTTTATGAAATGCGTAAGCGAATAGGTATGGTTTTTCAACAACCCAATCCTTTTAGTAAATCTATCTATGAAAATATTACGTTTGCGCTAGAACGTCATGGGGAAAAAGATAAACAAAAATTAGATGAGATCGTAGAAACAAGCTTAAAACAGGCGGCATTATGGGACCAAGTCAAAGATTCTTTGCATAAAAGTGCCTTAGCTTTATCAGGCGGGCAACAACAACGTTTATGTATTGCTCGTGCTATTGCAATGAAACCTGATATTTTATTACTTGATGAACCAGCAAGTGCTTTAGACCCTATTTCAACAGGTACAGTTGAGGAAACTTTGATTCAATTGAAAGAAAAGTATTCCATTGTTATTGTGACACATAATATGCAACAGGCAGCACGTATTAGTGATTATACGGCCTTCTTTTATTTAGGAAATGCGTTGGAATATGATGTAACTCGTAAAGTATTTACTCGACCAAAAATAAAAGCAACAGAAGACTATGTTTCCGGACATTTTGGTTAGTAAAAAGAAAGGAATAAACTCATGGCAGAAACAATTATTGAAACAAAAGATCTTCATCTCTACTATGGTCAAAATGAAGCTTTGAAAGGAATTGACCTTACACTTAATAAAGGTGAGATTACTGCTTTGATTGGGCCTTCAGGTTGTGGAAAATCCACTTTTTTACGTTGCTTGAATCGGATGAATGATTTGATTCCTAACGTAAGTACTACTGGAAGTGTTGTTTATAAAGAACAAGATATCTTTGGTCTTAAAACAGATACGGTAGATTTAAGAAAAGAAATTGGGATGGTATTTCAGCAGCCTAACCCATTTCCTTTTTCTGTATATGACAATATTACTTATGGATTGAAGTTAAAGGGGATTAAAGAAAAGGAGCAACTTGACGAAATTGTTGAAGCGAGTTTAAAAGCGGCTTTCGTATGGGACGACGTCAAAGATAAACTCAATGAGAGTGCCCTAGCTTTATCAGGCGGGCAACAACAACGTGTTTGTATCGCGCGTGTTTTAGCGATAGATCCTGATGTAATCTTACTTGATGAACCTACTAGTGCACTAGACCCTATTTCTTCAGGGAAAATAGAAAATACTTTATCAGAGCTAAGAGGAAAGTACACTATGGTGATTGTAACGCATAATATGTCACAAGCTTCTAGAATTTCTGATAAAACGGCTTTTTTCCTAGATGGAAGTTTAATTGAATTTAATAAAACAAGGGATATCTTTTTGTATCCGCAAGAAAAACAGACAGATGACTATATTTCTGGTAGATTCGGCTAAAATTTTGTAAAATAGACATGAAAGGGTGAGAGTGCTATGTTACGTTCCCAGTTTGAAGAAGATTTATTAAACCTGCATAATCAGTTTTATGAGATGGGGATGATGGTAAGTGACGCTGTTTCTAAATCCGTTTCTTCTTATATCGCCCATGATAAACAACTGGCTAAAGAAGTTATTGACCGCGACGAACAAGTAAATGAACATGAAGTGAAGTTGGAGAAAAAAAGTTTTGAAATGATTGCTTTGCAACAACCTGTAACAACAGACCTGCGTACGATTATTACTGTAATGAAGGCTAGTTCTGATCTAGAACGAATGGGAGACCACGCTGTTTCTATAGCAAAATCTACGATTCGCGTTAAGGGTACTGCACGAATTGATCAAATTGAAAAGACCATTTCTGAGATGTCAGATTATGTAAAAAAAATGGTGGATAATGTTTTAATTGCTTATGTCAAAACTGATCAAGAAGACGCTCAAGTTATCGCAAAAATGGATAAGCAAGTCAACCAATATTATAATGAGATTTATTCAAATACGATTAAGTTTATGCAAGATAATCCCGAGACGGTGGTTAGTGGGGCAGATTATTTAAATGTTGCCCAGTACTTGGAACGCATTGGCGATTACGTGACAAACATTTGTGAATGGATTGTTTACTTGGCCACTGGGAAAATTACAGAACTCAATTCAAATCGTCAATTAGGCGAATTAGATGAATTAAGTGAATAAATAAAGTCGATCCCTTTTGCAGGATCGACTTTATTTATTTAGAAGTGCAAAGAAGTTAATTTTTGATTTTTACTGTTTCTTGACTTTTTACGTTTATTTATAATTTCGTAATTTGGTACTTAAGACCTATGATAAATTCCCAAAAAAAGGGCATAATGATAATGTAAGGAAAAACTTTTTAAGGAGGCAAATGCCATGAACGAAAGACAACGGATTATGGATTTAGTAAAAAAAGGTGTACTGTCTACCGAAGAAGCTTTAGATCTGTTAGAAGAAACGGCAAAAAATAAAGACGAAGCACAAATTCAAAAAGATGACGCTAAATTAAATGCTCAAAAACAAGCAGAACAACAAACAGACGCCGAAGAAGCCTTTGAACAAGCGACTAAAGAAAAGAGCTCAGCAGAAAAACAACGGTTAGAAGATATGTTGGACGAGCTTGCAACAAATGCCAATAAAGCTTCTGCTGAGTTAGACGAGATTAATGCAGAAATTAAAGGAATTAAAGCAGAAATCACGGAAAAACGCGAAGAGTTAATGCAAATTGACACTCAAGAAGAACTAGATGAAATTACCGAAGATGATTATGCGAGACGGGGAGAAATAAAAGAAGAAATTAGTGATTTACAAGCTTCTTTGGATGAACTAAATGAAGAACGTACTCGTCTAGAAGAAAAATTAAAGTCAATTCGTAAGGATCAATGGAACCAAACAAAAGAAAAATGGAATGAAAAAATAGAGATTCCAGAAGACTGGAAAGAACAAGCTGGAGAAACGTGGAATCAATTTGGCGGTAAAACGGCTGAAGCTGGGAATCACTTAGGAGATTTTTTGAAGAAAACATTCGATAGTGTTTCTGAAACAGTGAATGAAAATGTGGAATGGAAAGATGTCAATCTGCATGTGCCTGGAGTTTCTACGACTAAATTTGAAAAAACCTTTGAATTTCCTCAAACAAATGCAAGTATTCTTGATATAAAAGTCGCTAATGGCAG
This sequence comes from Tetragenococcus muriaticus DSM 15685, assembly GCF_000423785.1. Taxonomy (GTDB): domain Bacteria; phylum Bacillota; class Bacilli; order Lactobacillales; family Enterococcaceae; genus Tetragenococcus; species Tetragenococcus muriaticus. The sequence continues at coordinate 21,741 of NZ_AUIQ01000020.1, forward strand.
CATGACTTTTAATATGTGGGATGAACCAGATGTCAAAATTGAGGCGAAAATAAAATTATATGGCAAAATGGATGCTGCTACGCCAGAGGAAGCATTTGAACAACGTAGTCAAATTAAAGAAGACGATGAACATTTGTCTTTTCAAGTGCCCAATAAACGCATTCGTTGTGACTTAGTCTTTTATTTACCAAGACGTACCTATGATCACATTTCGGTCAAATCCCTTAATGGAACAATCAATATTGAAGAATTAGATGTAAAAGACATCTATCTAAAAACCACAAATGGACAGATCAATATTTCGTCGATTAATGCTACAATGTTGGAAATTGAAGGTGTTCATGGTGCGATTAATGTATCAAACGGAATAATCAATGATGCTGTCATTGAAACAGTAAATGGCAATGTAACGATGAGTACGACACCTCAAAACACAGGTGTGTCCATTGTTAATGGCGATATTCGTTTGACGATGAACGAGAACCGAGCCAATCGTTTAAACGCTCACTCAGTCAATGGAAATATCAAAGCAGCGTTTCCTACTCAATTGGGATTAGAAGCTACTGCTAAAACGAATTTGGGCACAATTAACAGCCGTTTATCTAATTATGAAGTCGTACGGCAAAAAGATGAACGAACCAATCAGTTATTACATTTTCGTCGTAAACAAGATACCATTGCACAAATTGATTTATCTACTACGACAGGAAATATTTATTTGAAAGATTCAGGTAAATAAGTGTAAAATAAAAGAGAAGGATTATTTGTTTAAAGGTGGTGACAGAATGAAAAAGAAACTCACAAAATCCAGAAATAATGTCATACTAACGGGAACATTAGCGGGGATTGCTGAATATTTTAATGTCGATTCAACAATTGTTCGTGTTCTTTATGTTTTTATCTCGTTGCTAGGGATCGGTTCCCCGGTTTTCTTGTACATTGTTTTAGCTTTGCTTATTCCAACGAATCCTGAAAAACATGCAGGAGGTTATCGCACAAATTATGGAAAGCAGCAACGACAACGTAAAGAAGCAGAAAAAGTGGACGAAGATGACTGGAGTGATTTCTAGTGAGCTATTTTGAGCGGCTTGTCGTAAATATGCTGACATTTATCAGCTTATCGGTATTACTTCCGCAAATGGTTCATGTTGAAAGTTTTTTGACAGCTCTTCTTGCCAGTTTTGTCCTATCCATTTTGAATATGGTAATAAAACCAATTTTGATGCTATTGTCATTGCCTTTGACAATTTTAACTTTTGGATTTTTTAGTTTTTTAATTAACGCGGCTATGTTACAGATGACCTCGAGTTTAGTAGGCACCTCCAATTTTGGTTTTTCCTCATTTGGAGCTTCATTATTAGTTGCGGTTATTATGTCAGTTGTTAATATGATTGTGACCGATCATAACATGCGAAAATATATAGAATAAAAACGTCTATTTGATTTTTCAAATAGACGTTTTTTAGATATTTAGATCTGATCTATGTCCAGAAATCTATTACAGGACATAACTCATCAAGATCTATGTCCTGAAATTTATTACAGGACATAAGTTTAATAGATTGCTTACCTGAATTTGTTTTTAGCACATAGAAAGGATTCATCTAAACTTTACATTGTTTGTTGAAAGCTTTACATAAAGTTTATCTCTTATTTATGTTCGATTGTTAAGCTGAAGTTGTCATAAGAGATGACGATCGTTTAATAGTTGAAAGGAGAAAAGGGATGAAAAAAATAACGGGACTGTTGATGTTAACGGGAATTTTGTTAGGTGGTTGCGCTGGCAATGGTGCTAGCGATACGGAAAGTTCTGAGCAAGCCAGCCAAGGTCAAACGGAGATTGTTTCTGTTGGTTCAACAGCGTTACAACCTTTAGTTGATGCAGCGCAAGAAGAATTTGTACAAGAAAATCCTAATTATAATATTTCAGTTCAAGGTGGTGGCAGTGGAACTGGCTTAAGCCAAGTCCAAAATGGTTCAGTCACCATCGGAAACTCAGATGTATTTGCTGAAGAACAAGATGGTGTAGATGCCGATAGTTTAGTGGATCATAGAGTAGCTGTAGTGGGAATGGCTCCTGTGGTAAATCAGGATGTCGGTGTTAGCGAGTTATCTAAACAAGAATTAATTGATATTTTTACTGGAGAAATAACAAACTGGCAAGAAGTTGGGGGCGAAGATCAAGAAATTTCAGTAGTCAACCGAGCTTCTGGAAGTGGAACCAGAGATACGTTTGAACAGTGGGCTTTAGATGGTGCTGAGACTATACAAACACAAGAACAAGAGTCTTCCGGTGCAGTAAAACAAATTGTGGCCGATACTCCAGGTTCAATCAGTTATTTAGCATTATCGCATTTGGATGATTCATTGCAAGAAATAGCCATTGATGGTGTAGAACCTACTGAAGAAGCTATTCAAACCAACGATTGGGAAATCTGGTCTTACGAGCATATGTATACTCAAGGAGAACCGAAACAAGAGGTACAGGATTTCTTAGATTTCATGGTTTCTGATGGTATCCAAGAAGGGCTTGTAAGAGAATTGGGGTATCTTCCTATTACAGAAATGCAAGTAGAACGTGACGCCGATGGCGAAGTTAAAGAAATAGAGTAGAACGCCCCTTGGCAAAATTAAAAACCAAGTAGCTGGAAAAGCAGTTACTTGGTCTATTTTTTATAATAAAGTTTATGAAAGAGGGAGTGTGACAATAAATTTTGCTCCCATTCCTGGGAAACTATCGATTTCAACTTTTCCACCAAGCAATTTACTATAATCATTAACAATTGCAAGACCTAACCCATTGCCACCTGAATTACGCGAACGAGCTTTGTCCACTCGATAAAAGCGTTCAAAAATTCGTTCTTGTTCTTCATAACTTATTCCGATCCCATCATCTTCTACTGATAAAATCAAGTGACCATCTTTAGAATAAAAAGTGATAGTAATTTGACCATTGTAGAAAGCATAATGAATAGCATTTTCAATTAAATTTTTACAGATTGGTTGAAACAGTTCAATATTTGTATTAAAAACAAGATCTTTCGACCCATTGACTTCAATATTCACATTTTTTTGGGTCATCATGGTAGTATAATCATAGATTATCTCTTCTATAAGATGATTGATGTTCACTGAAGTTGTAGCTTCATTTATCTCTGAAGTTTTGGATAATTGTATGATTTCTTGGACTAAACTTTGTAAACGATAAGCATCTTTTTGCATAATCTGTAAAAATGAATCTAATGTTTGCGGATCTTCTTTAGCACCATCAAGTAAAGTTTCAGTAAACCCAATTAGAGAAGTGACTGGTGTTTTAAGTTCGTGAGTTACGTTACCTACAAAATCTTTTTGTAATTTTTCTAATTGAGCAATCCGTGTCATATCATAAGAAACACCAAAAACATATCCAGAATCTTTAAACGTACGAATAGTAACATCTAACAATCGGTTTGAGTTTGATATACGTATCTCTTTATTTAATGTGTTTGATTTATTTGATTGATAGACCATCTGAATGAACTGGGGTTCGGTAATGACGGTTTCAAAGGGCTGCTCTTCTTTATAATTTTTTATATTTAACTGTTTTATTAATGCTTGATTTATAAATATTAATTTACCGTTGTCATCGATAATAAAAACGCCAACCATTAATTCATCTAATAAAGTATAAAACTGTTTTTCTGAAGAGGTATAGGCATGATAGGTATCACCCATTTGTTGACTTAAAGTATTAATATTTTGATAGAGTTCTCTCCATACTGAAGAAGTTTGCATGATCATCTTTTGTTGCTTAGGTTTGTTTATTATCTGTTTGATAACGGGTAAGATGGTTTCCACAGGACGATTTCTTCTACGTAAAATGACAAAAATGCTGATTGCAAGTATCATCCAGAAGGCCAAGTTGACAAGAAAAATAGCTTGTTTCATTTGGTTAGCTTCTGGTAAAAAACTACTTGAAGGTTCTGCCATACGAATAATCTCACGGATATCTCCGTTTTGTCTGAGTGGGATAGCTACGTAAAGGACCTCTTGATCTAAGGTAGGACTCATACGAAGAGATTGTCCAAAAGAATTTCCTTCCATCACTGCTTTTACTTCTGGACGCTGGGAGCGACTCCCAGAAAGTGCAGGATTAAATGTATCGAAAAGAATATCGCCCTCACTGTCTATCCGCGTGATTCTTTCTTCTGAATCTTCTACATAATCTGTAGCGATCTCTTCAAAATTAGCTTGATCATTTTCGATCAAGCGGATAAAAGAGTAAGTTTTTTGCTGTAAAAATTCTTCATGCTGATTGAGTACTTGTTGGTCATAGAAATGGCTGATAAGTTGCCAACTGCTAAAGAATAAAAACAGTAAACCAATGAACCAACCAGCATATAAGCGTTTCTTTTTATTCATTGTGATTACTCCTGAAATTTATAGCCAAAGCCTCGAACCGTTTGAATATATTTGGGGTGTTTGGGGTCATCTTCCACTTTTTCTCTTAAATGGCCGACATGTACATCAACAATGCGATTTTGCCCATCAAAGTCAAAATGCCAAATACGATCTAACAAAGTATCACGACTAATGACTCTTCCCTTTCTTTTCATAAAATAGACTAATAACTCAAATTCCTTTGGTGTCAATTCAACAGGAAGATTATTAACAGTTACCTGATGATCTGCTAGATTACACAAAATATTTCCGGCGCGAAGAGTTTCAGGCAAAGACTCATTATCATCTAATATTGAACGTGGTTCTAAACGTCGAGAAATAGCTTTCATACGGGCGATAATTTCTCTAGGACTAAATGGTTTAGTTAAATAATCATCTGCACCAATCTCTAGGCCCAAAATTCGGTCAACAGAGTCATCTTTTGCTGTTAATATTAAAATAGGTGTGTCAATTTTTTCTTGACGCAGTTTCTTGGTTACCTCAATGCCATCAATTAAAGGGAGCATAATATCTAAAATAATAAAATCGAAAGACTGTGTGCTTGCAATTTCATAAGCATCCTTGCCATTTTCTGCGGTAGTTACTTCATATCCTTCTTTTTCTAAATTAAATTTCAATAAAGTAATAATCGAAGGCTCATCGTCAACAATTAAAATTTTTTTCATGTCCTACTTCCTATCTTTTACTATGGTAAAATTTGAGTATATGCTAATGGTAATGTTATTTATATTTTAGCATGGAAAAATGAAAAGAACTATTATAAAAAACCTAATATCGCATAAAAGGTGACTAAAAAGTATCGATTTCATTTTATTTTTCTATAAAACATAGTTGACTTTCTATAACTTTTTACGTAACATTTATTTTAAAAACGCTTTCTAAAAATAAGGAGGGAATATTTTGAAAAAGAAATTAATTATTGGGGTGTTTACAGTTGGTTTATTAGGGTTAGCAGGTTGTGCGCAAGAAGGAGAACAAACAGCTGAGACGAGCACAACAACTACAGAAGATAGTGGAGAGGTTACAATTTATTTGACTAGACACGGAGAAACGATGTTTAACGATTTAGATAAAGTACAGGGTTGGTCAGATACACCGTTAACTGAAGAAGGAGAAGAAGTGGCTGTTGATTTAGGAAAGGGACTGGCTCAGGAGGATATTTCATTTCAAGCCGTTTATTCTAGCGATATGAAACGATCGTATGATACGGCAGATGCGGTTTTAGAAGGGTTAGGGCAGGAAGATAACGAACAAGTGCAAGAACTGAAAGGTCTTAGAGAAGCTGGTTCTGGTCAATTTGAAGGAGAATCTTTAGATACTATCGATGAAGACCAAGCCAAAGAAGCTGGTTATGATTCTTATGAAGAATATGAAGATGAAAAAAGAGAACCTGGAGAGGATGAATGGTCCTGGTTAGCCAACGCTCATTATTATGCCGACCAATCTGGTTATGCTGAAGGAGCTGAGAAAGTTCAAGAACGAATGACCAATGCTATTGAAAAGATTGCAGAGGATCAGAGCCAAGAAGGCGGCGGCAATGTTTTAGTTGTAAGTCATGGCATGTCCATTAATGTAATGCTAGCAGATATGACAGATAAATATGAGGGTGACTCACTAGAAAACGCTAGTGTCACCAAAATCCATTATCAAGATGGTAGCCTGGATGTTGAAAGTATTGGGGATACTTCTTACTTAGAAGAAGGAGAAAATTAGCTCTTTCTAAATAAAAACTAGTTAAGAAAAAAGAATTATCATTAAAATTAATAAAAATTTCTTTGTATAAAAGGATACTAGAATTTTTTCTTTCTAGTATCTTTTTGCTTTCAATGATAAAATAAAAAAGAAAATAAGGTTAGAAAAGAGGAAGCTAAATGGCAGAAACTGTAAAAGTAGGCGAATTAGCAAAGGCTTTAGACTTAGAAATCGTAAGTGGAGATGAAAAAGCCTTATCGCGCGAAATTATCACTGGAGATGTTTCTCGTCCGGGCCTTGAGTTAACAGGCTATTTTAATTATTATTCGCATGATCGCTTGCAGCTGTTCGGTAGTAAAGAAATAACTTTTGCGCGACGAATGATGTCTGAAGAACGTTTGATGATTATGCGTCGTTTATGTGAAGAAGACACTCCAGCTTTTATTATTTCAAGAGGACTGGAAATACCTGAAGAAATGTTCAAGACTTGCGCTGAGAACCAATTACCTATCTTACGTTCTAAAATCACTACTTCTCGTTTGTCAGGGCAGATTTCCAGCTTTTTAGATGGACGTTTAGCTGCGCGAGAAAATGTGCATGGTGTTTTAGTAGATGTATATGGTTTAGGTGTATTGCTGCAAGGAGATAGTGGCATTGGAAAGAGCGAAACAGCACTCGAATTGATTAAAAGAGGCCATCGTTTGATCGCAGATGATCGAGTGAATATATATAAACAAGACGAATTAACTTTGATTGGTGAACCACCACAAATTTTAGAACATTTGATTGAAATTCGGGGCATCGGCATTATCGATGTTATGCATTTATTTGGCGCCAGTGCGGTACGGGGGAAGATGCAAATCCAATTGGCTGTTTATTTAGAAAGCTGGGAAAAAGATAAAAAATATGATCGTTTAGGGACTTCTGATGAAACAGTAGAATTAAATGGTGTGGATATACCACAAGTTAAAATCCCTGTAAAAACTGGAAGAAACCTTTCAATTATTATTGAAGTAGCAGCAATGAACTTTCGTACTAAAACAATGGGATATGATGCAACAAAATCCTTTGAAGATAGATTGACACGTCTGATTGAAGAAAATTCTGATTTATAGAAAAGAGGAAAGGTAATGACAGAAGGAATTAGCCGAACGGCATTTGAAATTTTTGGTATCGATATTTATTGGTACGCCATTATCATTGTATCAGGCGTTATTGTGGCTATGTGGTTAAGTGCTAGAGAAGCCGAGCGTGTTGGGTTAAAAGAAGACGATGTGTCTGACTTTATGTTAGCTGGTTTACCAATTGCTTTTATCGGTGCGCGTCTTTATTATGTTTTGTTTAATTTTGAACCTTACTTGAACGATCCAATTCAAATATTTAATTTACGTTCTGGAGGATTAGCGATATATGGTGGGCTAATCGCAGGAGGTCTGTGGCTACTTTTCTTTTGTCAAAGAAATTTTATTCCGACATGGCGATTTTTAGATATCGCGGCGCCAAGTGTCCTCATCGCTCAAGCGATTGGACGATGGGGAAATTTTGTAAACCAAGAAGCCTATGGACCAATAACAACAAGAAGTTTTTTAGAAAACTTATATATTCCAGATTTTATTATTAATAACGTTTATATTGAAGGGGCTTATCGCCAGCCAACTTTTCTATATGAATCGGTTTGGAGTATACTAGGGTTTATTTTATTGTTGTTATTACGTAGAAAAAAAGGCTTGTTTAAAGAAGGTGAAGTGGCTTTAAGCTATGTGATTTGGTATAGTTTTGGACGCTTTTTTATTGAAGGACTGCGTACGGATAGTTTATATTTATTTAGTTCTATTCGTATCTCCCAACTTCTTTCGCTTGTCTTATTTTTGGCTAGCTGGGCTTTTTTACTCTGGCGACGTCAAAGAAATGCACAGCTAAAAGATTATGATCCCACTAGGGGCAAAAATCAGTTTATAATATAACAAGCTTTCAAAATTAAATTATGATAAAATCAAAACGAGTTCATAGGAAGAGAATTTAAGCATAGTGGTAAAGAGTCAAGATAAAAAATGAATTTATTGTTACTCTACCACTAAAAAATAGGCGCACTGAACTAGGCCTATGCAAATCAAGCGTTTTCATAGGCTGTTTCCCTAGCAATGCGCAAATAACTTTTTCGTTATTTTTCTATCACGCTCCTAGGTGGCGTATAGAGTTGGTGGTTCCGTAGTAGCGTATCCACCAAGCGCACAAATTTTCTTGCAGTTAAAACGAGGGCTCTTTTGTGTTGATGTTTCGGTGTTTCTTGATACTTTTTACGATAAAAGGCTTGATATTCGGGCAAATGCCGACTGACAGAATTGGCA
>NZ_AUIQ01000021.1 GCF_000423785.1 Tetragenococcus muriaticus DSM 15685
CTGGGTTGCATGCTTAAACGCGTAGACAGAACTACAGGAGGAAATAGCACAATCCCATGTGGATCCTTTCCACTGACTATTATATCTCAGGAACCACACAATATCGAAACAAGATCCCAAACGCCCTCCGCTCGTTCAAGAATCACGAGCTGCGCGGAGCTCCGCTCCTTGCCTTGGCGAGCAAAGCTCGCTTTAACAAAAGGGAAACATTGTGTTGCTTAAAGCTTTTATTGATTAATGTTATTTATTTTATTTTCAAAGAACCAGAATGTTTGCATCAGAGATGATGCTTATAAATATATTTTACGAGGAGGAAATACGGTGGAGACATTATTATATGTAAATATTAGAGGTTATAAAGTAGAACGGTTAAAACCGATATATGCTGCAAAAAAATTAGGCTACAAAATTACTTTATTAGCGGATAAAGATCCTGGATTGGATAAGGGACTTATAGATGATTTGATTATCGTGGATACGTATGATATAGAAGCTTCGGTTCAGGCAAGCATTGAATATGCGAAAAATCATTCTGTCGCAGGGGTCTTGACCTGGGCAGATAAAGACGTCGAACTTGTAGCAAGAATTGGCGAAGAACTGGGGCTTCGTACAATAAATAGGGAGTCTGCTAAAAAAGCAAGAAACAAGTATCTAATGCGCGATGCCTTAAGTCAAATTGAAGGTCTTTGTCCAAAATATAGACACGTATTATCTTTTTCTGATTTACAACAAGCTGTTAAGGAAGTGGGCATACCAGGGATTTTTAAGCCTGTGGGAGGAGCAGGTAGTAAAGGTATCTTTAAGATCGATGAGAATACAAATGTTGAAGAAACCTATCGATTGATGCTTGAGACTACTTCTCCAGAAGAAGATAAAACGTTTAGCTACTATCCGAATGAATATATTTATGAAGAATATTTAGAAGGACCAGAAGTCTCTATTGATGGCGTTGTTCAAGACCATATAGTCTATATGACTGGAGTGGCAGACAATTTGGTATCAGAAGATTACTCATTAGACTACATGGAAATATTTCCGTCAGAAAAAGACGATGAAACAATTAAGGAAATAAAAAGGTCTACGAAAACTGCCGTGAAAGAACTAGGATTTAATGATTGTTCTTTTCATCTAGAAGGAAGAGTGACCAAAGAAGGATTTAAAATGTTAGAAGTTGCTGCTCGTCCTGCTGGAGGATTTATTGCTTCTCATGTGATTGAAAATGCTTCAGGTATTTCTTATATTGAATTTATTATTAAAGTAGCTGTTGGTGAAAATATACAAGATAGTTGGCCGGAGTTTGATAAAATTAGTAATCAAAGCGTTTGTCATTATGAAGTTTTAGCTAATGAAGAAGGAGTAATAACGAATATACGTGGCCTAGATGATGTCATGGAAGATGAAGATGTTATTTTTATCATACCTGTAAAACAAATAAATGAAGAAGTTGTTTTACCTCCGAAAGATTTTGAATCTAGTTATCTTGCTACTGCTATTATTAGAGGGAAAGGTTACTCCGAGGTTAAGAAAAAGATTGATCGATTGGAAAATAAACTGGATTACACAATACAATAACAGGGAGGAGTTAAGACTGTTCGAAGGAATTTTAATTGAGGATGGATAATTATGAAAGAACGCACAACACTACAGAAAAGTCTTAAACCCCATTGGGTGTGGGCGATTGCTCTTGGTTCTTCAATTGGCTGGGGAGCATTTGTACAACCTACAAATTGGATGTCCACAGCCGGTCCTCTTGGAGCTATTTTAGGTTTTGCCATTGGTGGTCTATTAATGATGTTGATCGCGATTAGCTATGGCTTTCTTATTAGAAATTTTCCGGTATCAGGAGGGGAATTCGCTTATGCTTTCATTAGCCTTGGTAAGACACATGCGTTTATTAGTGGGTGGTTTTTAACTTTAGGCTATATTTGTGTAGCGGCTTTAAATGCTACAGCTCTTGCATTAATGGTTCAATTTATTTTTCCTTCAATCTTGGAAAATTTATATATGTATGAAGTAGCAGGATGGGAAGTTTATGGTACGGAGATTATCATTGCTTCCGTTGCCTTAGCGATTTTTGGCTACCTTAATGTAAGAGGAGGCGTTTTCTCTGGAAGAGTACAATTTATTTTTTGTATAACTATGATTGCAGGTGTATTACTCATCACGTTTTTAACAGGTATGCAACCCAATACTGGTTTGGGAAATATATCTCCCAATTTTCCAATGGATACAACAGCTGTTTCTGCAATCGTATCTATTGTTGCTATTGCTCCATGGGCATTTGTTGGCTTTGATAATGTTCCGCAGACGGCAGAAGAATTTAATTTTTCTTCTAAAAAAGCTTTCGGACTGATTGTTTTTGCCATAATGTCTGCGGTGCTAGTCTATAGTCTGATGATTACTGCAACGGCTATGTCTGCACCATGGCAAAGGCTCTCAGCTGCTAACCATATTTGGGGAACTGGCTTTGCATTTGAGGAACTTCTAGGAAATACTGGACTCATCATTTTGGTAATCGCTCTAACGATGGGAATATTTACTGGCTTAAATGGTTTCATCGTATCCACAAGTCGTTTATTATTTGCCATGTCCCGTGCTAAATTTATACCAAAAGCTTTCTCCAAATTACATGATAAATATGAAACACCTTATATTAGTATTATTTTTACTGTTGGTGTTTCTATGTTAGCTCCTTGGTTTGGTAGGCAAGCTTTAAACTGGGTAGTTGATATGTCTTCTATTGGAGTAGCTATTGCTTATTTTTACACGTGTTATACTGCTTTTTCTCTTTTTAAATGGAAAAAGGGGGAGAGCTTTGATAGTAAGTTTCATATTGTGTCTCCGTTGCGAAAAGTTCTTGCTGGTTTAGGAGCGATGGCAAGTATTGTCTTTTTAGGACTTCTTATTGTACCAGGTTCTCCTGCCTACTTAGAAGTTCAATCTAGAATAGCTTTGGCCATCTGGATTATAATGGGGATTATTTTTTATTTAGTAAAACGTAAAGACTACAAAAAGATTTCTAGTGAAGAAATGGGTTACTTAATATTAGGTGAAGAAGAAATTTCGACTGAGTCTAAGAAAAATGAAAAAAATCTCTAGATTGAAACAGCGTCTTTCCATTGGGCGTTGTTTTTTATTTTTGTTATCTCCTAAAGAGAAATTTTTGCTGTTTTTTCATAAAAATGCAACTAAATTGCAATGATTTTCAGTTATAATAAAAGTATAATATTAAGTAGAATAGAAAAGTTGGTGATTAAACTCCATGGCAACTAAGAAAAGAGATCCTTATTTTGATAATGCCAAATTTTTATTAATGATCTTAGTGGTCTTTGGGCATATGATGCAACCTTTTATTGAAAATGAGCAGTGGAACCATGATTTATACTATACGATCTTTTCGTTTCACATGCCGGCTTTTATTTTTATTTCAGGATTTTTTGCTAAATCATTTGATCCGCAAAAGAGAGCACCAGTAGCTACAAGCTTTCAGAAATTTATCGTCCCTTACATTTTCTTTCAGTGGACGTATTCTCTTTTTAATCGACTTGCAGGTGCAGAAGAACACTTCACTTTCCAACTTGATGTACCTAACTGGTCCTTGTGGTTTTTAATTAGTTCTTTTTTCTGGCAAATTTCTTTATATTTCTTTCGGAAAATACGACCATCAGCCGGAATTACGATTAGTATATTGATTAGTTTACTTGTTGGTTATACGCCTTTTATAGGTCGAGAACTTACTTTACAACGAACGGCCGTTTTCTTACCTTTTTTTGTAATTGGTTATTATCTCCCTAAGGACTTTGCGGATCGATTCAAAAACTTAAAGTATAAACAATTCTTTGCTTTAGGTTTTGTCCTCATTTATGCCTTAGTAAATTATTTGAATGAAGTGAATAAATATATGTTCTTTGGTTCAAAACCGTATGATGATTTTTTGAATTTTTCTGAATGGGGATTTTTAGTTCGAATAGTCACATTTATGTTAGCCATTATTGGTATGCTGGCCTTCTTTTCTTTGGTCCCCACACGAGAGACAAAGTATACTAAAGAAGGGAAATACACCTTGATTGCTTATCTTCTACACGGTTTCTTTATCCGAGGAATGCGAGCCTTTGATTTGGAAAATATCCACTTAGGTTTTCCGGGTTTCATTATTTTAGCTTTGGCTAGTATTGTGTTAACGACGCTACTGGCAAGTGAGCCTGTTGGGAGAGTTTATAGCAAAATCGAGCAGTATTTCTTAGGCAATCGAAAAAAGAATGGGCCTTCCTATAATAATCTCTAGTTGTTTTTGCTAAAACGAAAGAGTAAAATAGCTAGATAAATGGTAGAAGGAGATGGAAAGATGTCTGAAATCACAAATGAGATGACGGAAAGATTTGCTGAAGAATTTGAAAACAATAAAAGACAACAGATTGTACAAAATGCGGTCACGAAAAATGGCATTAGCAATTCAGCGGAGAATATAGAGGCACAAGCAACGAATGTTCCTGTGTTTTCGATTGATTTAAAGACAGGAAAAGTGGCAGATCAGAAGCAATCCGGGCGTTGCTGGATGTTTGCGGCGCTTAATACATTTCGTCATAAAATTTTAGATCGTTTTAATCTTAAAGAATTTGAATTATCTCAAAACTATTCTAACTTTTGGGATAAATATGAAAAAGCAAACTATTTTTACGAAAATATTTTGGCTACGGCAGATCAAGAAGTTACTAGTCGTAAAGTAGCATTTTTGTTAGAAAGACCTCAAAATGATGCGGGTCAATGGGATATGACGATTTCACTTTTTAATAAATATGGCGTTGTACCTAAAACAGCTATGCCAGAAAGCAGTAACGCAACTAACTCACGTGACTTAAATCAGTATTTGAATAAAAAGTTACGTAAAGATGCAGCTACATTACGTCGATTAGTCGCTGCAGGAACTTTGGAAAATGATATTCAAGCAGAAAAAGAAAAAATGTTACAAGAAGTTTTTAATCTTTTAGCTATTTCATTAGGCACGCCACCGACAACGTTTGATTTTGAGTATCGTGATGACCAACAAGAATATCATATTGATCGTCAGTTAACCCCTAAAACTTTTTATGATAAATACGTAGGTGTCGATTTAAATAATTATGTTAGTGTGATTAACGCACCAACACAAGATAAGCCTTATAATAAATCTTATACGGTTGAGATGTTAGGCAATGTAGTAGGTGGAAAACAAGTTCGCTACTTAAACGTTGATATGCAGACTTTAAAAAAATTAGCGATAGCACAATTAGAGCAAGGAGAATCCGTATGGTTTGGCTGTGACGTAGGTCAATCTTCAAATAAACAAAAAGGTATTTTATCTCTAGATATTTATAATGTGAATGAATTGTTTGATATAGATTTTACAACAACTAAAGCTCAGCGTTTAGATTATGGGGAAAGTATGATGACCCATGCGATGGTCTTAACAGGCGTTGATATTGTAGATGGAAACTCTACAAAGTGGAAGATTGAAAATAGTTGGGGAGAAAAAGTGGGTGATAAAGGATTCTTTGTCGCAAGCGACGATTGGATGGATGAATTTACCTATCAAATTGTTGTTCGTAAAGACTTTTTAACTGAAGAACAATTAGCTGCTTATGAACAAGAGCCGACTGTTCTAGCACCTTGGGATCCAATGGGAACGTTGGCTTAATAATACATTTTATAAGGAAAAATAAAAAACGGGGCATTTTCTTTTCTGATAAAAGAGATGCTCCATTTTTTTGTTTTTTAAGTGCTAATGAAATATAAATTGTTTTGATAAAACGTTGAAATGATTCTCCACAAAAATACCTTCTTTACAACATTCTTATCTGCTATAACGTACCTTCTCAAGAGCTAAAATAAAATAACTTACTAATTACAAGTGCAAATATTAGACAATTAATATAAGCCCAGTTATAATGAAAGCGTCACTAATGAATCTTTCACACGTATTTTCATTAGAGTGCGCTGTTGAAGAATGGTCACTAGGAACCTTTACTTCCCTTGACGGACTTGTCATTATACGGAGAAATTAAAGGAGGAAGTTAAATGACAACTCTGCTCACTGTAATTGTATTACTTTTATTTGTTGCAGTTTTATACGCGTTTTATCGCATGCAAAAAGCACATGCTAAATTTTCAACGCGCGTCTTTACTGGGTTGTTTGCTGGTATTCTCTTTGGCGGAATTTTACAATTGGTTTTTGGAACAGGAAGTGCAGTTGTTGAACAATCGCTAGAGTGGATCACTATTGTTGGTGATGGTTATGTTGGTCTACTTCAAATGCTCATCATGCCATTGGTTTTTGTTTCTATCGTGAGTGCATTTACTCGCATGAAAGAAAGTTCAAAGATTGGAAAAATCAGTTTTTCAGTGCTGGCGACTTTACTAGGAACAGTCGCAGTTGCTGGCTTAATTGGTGTTTCAATGGTTATGCTGTTTAATTTAGATGGAGCTCAATTTACTGAAGGGGCCGAAGAATCTAGTCGAATTGCTGAAATTACACAACAACAATCAGAAGTCGCAGACTTATCGATAGCGGAACAAATTCTTTCATTTATCCCAACGAATGTGTTTGCAGACTTTGCCGGTAGTCGGGATACGAGTACAATCGGCGTGGTAATCTTTTCTGCTTTTGTTGGTGTAGCTTATTTAGGAGTCAAACGCAAAATACCAGAACAAGCAGATATGTTCAACCGTATTATTGAAAGTTTGTATAATATCGTTATGCGTATTGTAACGCTTGTTCTTCGCTTAACTCCTTTTGGTGTATTTGCATTGATGACTAATGTGTTAGCAACAAGTGATTTTGGAGCTATTGTTAATTTAGGTACATTTATTATTGCTTCTTATGTAGGCTTGATTATCATATTGTTTGTCCACAGCTTACTATTAGCATCAGTGAGAGTTAATCCGATAACTTATTTCAAGAAAGTATTTCCAGTATTAAGTTTCGCATTTACTTCACGTTCTAGCGCGGGAGCATTGCCAATGAATCTTACTACTCAAACCAAAGCGTTGGGAGTCGACGAAGCTACGGCGAACTTTGCCGGTAGTTTTGGTATTTCCATTGGACAAAACGGTTGTGCTGGACTTTACCCAGCAATGTTAGCTACGATTGTAGCTCCAACTGCGGGTGTTGATATTTTTGACTGGCGTTTTGTTATTATGCTAATCTTGGTTGTAACTATTAGTTCATTTGGTGTAGCTGGTGTTGGCGGTGGTGCCACCTTTGCTTCGTTGATTGTGTTAGGTTCAATGAACTTACCGGTAGCTATCGTTGGACTAGTGATATCTGTTGAACCATTAATTGATATGGGTAGAACATTAGTTAATGTGAATGACAGTATGGTAGCTGGTGTTGTAACGAGTGCCAACTTGAATGATTTGGATCGTAATACATTAAATGATTCAAATCAAATGGTTACAAGTAATGAAGTATAATACGAGCTTATCTAAAGAAGAGTGCGTGTGCTCTTCTTTTTTTTATACAAAATTACCAGGACGTATAAAAACTTTTTTGTTATACTAGTCCTATGAATTTTTGGCACCTTTAAAGGAGGTTTTTATAACTTGGCAGCAAAATATACAATCCCACACGAGGTTACTTACTATGAATGTGATGTAAACCGCACCATGAAGTTATCGACAATGATTGCTATTGTGATTAAAGTATCTGAAGAACAAAGTGATGTTTTGAACAGAGGCAATGACTATATCCAACAATTTGGTGTAACATGGGTAATTACTCATTATGAAATTTTTGTTTCTCGCTTACCTGAAGCAAACGAAAAAATACAAGTGACCACCCAAGCGATGGAATATAATAAATATTTTTGCTATCGGAATTTTTGGATTACGACAGAATCTGGGGAGGAGCTTGTTCGTATTGAATCTATTTTTTCTTTGATGAATTATACGACACGCAAAATAAGCAGTGTGAGTGAAGAGATTATTGCTCCTTTTGAAAGTGAAAAAATCACTAAGATTAAACGACCTCCTAAAATTGAGCCTTTAGAAGACCCAAATACTGTGCCTTTTCGTGTTCGTTTTTATGATATTGACAGCAACCACCATGTGAATAATGCGGTATATCTTAATTGGTTTATCGATGGTTTAGGTTATGACTTTTTAACCAGTTACGAGCCAGAATATATGAACATTCGTTTCGATAAGGAAGTAGAATATGGGAATCAAATTGAAAGCCTTTTTGAAATTGATGACCAACAAGAAGGTAAGAAGAAAACACGTCATGCGATACAAATCGCAGGAGAAACTTACTGTGAAGCTCAAATCTTATGGAGGAAAAGATTATAGTAGCCCCATTTGATTTTTAGTATACTTTCTATCTTATTGCGTTTCTCTTTTTTTGTCTTTATAATAAATGCAACTCTAAAATAAAGAAGGAAATGAAATGATACAGATCGGTTGTACAAGTTTTAAGGAACATACTTATTTAACTGGGAAGAAAGAAACAAGTTTGTTTGAATATGCTGCTCATTTCCCTTTGGTAGAAATGGATACAAGTTTTTATGCTATTCCTAAACAAACGTATGTAAAAGAATGGTTAAAACAAGTTCCTAAACATTTTCAGTTTATTATGAAATTGCCAAAAGTTTTCACTAAACATGAAGATCTTGGAGAAGGTCACACGCTTAACGAACTGGCCCAAGAATTCTTGGAAAGTTTGCGTCCTATGTTTGAACAAGGGCAATTATTTTGTTTATTGGCTCAATTTCCTCCTTTTTTCGCTTGTACGCGTGAAAATGTTGATTATTTAAGAAGAATCCGTCAATTATTTCCTAATATACCGCTAGCTGTAGAATTACGTAATAATAGTTGGTATAGTCCTGCTTTGCTAGAACAAACAAGGTCTTTTATGAAGGAGCAACATTTTTCTTTAGTGATGGCAGACGAACCGAAAAAATTATCGAGTACGATCCCTTTGGATGATTTTGTAAGCCATTCAAACTTTGCTTTTTTTCGCTTCCATGGGAGAAATGATGCTGGTTGGAACGTGACCGGTCCGGACGCGAAGCGTTTACGTACCAATTACCGTTATCAAAAAGAGGAACTAAACAGTCTTAAAGAAGCTGTAATTAAGGCAGAAGAACAAAGTAAGAAAGTAGCGGTAATTTTTAATAACAATGCAGGAGGCGATGCAGCGGAAAATGCCCTGCAATTTAAAGATCTTTTACAATTGAACTTCGAAAATTTAAACCCTAACCAGATGGAGCTGTTTTAAAAAGTTGGCAAAACAAAAGATTAAGGCTGTTTTTTTCGATATGGATGGAACACTTTTAACAAGCCGAGGAAAAATTGCTAAAAGTACAAAAAAAGCGATAGAAGCACTACATAACAAAGGAATTTTTTGTGGAATTTCCACGGCTCGAACTCCTGCAAGTGTTGCTCATATCTTAAAGGATCTGCCTTTTGATTTATTTATTACTTGTAATGGCCAACTCGTTTATACTAAAGAGCGAATGATTTATGCCAAGCCTTTTGAGCAAAAAGCTTTAGATGAAATTATTGGTTATGCTGATCGTTATTCTCGCCAAATGATTTTATGTGCACAAACACATACCCAAGGAAGTTGGACGATGCGTTTTAGCCAGTCAGGTGCACTATTGCGTTTTGCACGTTTTATTCCTTATTGGTTTTCAATTCGTCCAATGAAACGTATTCTACAAAAATATAGCCCTAATCGTAGAAAGCAACGTTATGCTAATTTAGCAATTTTGGATGAACCGATTTACCAATGTGTTATGCTTAGCGCTGAATATGAAACAGAAAAACTTATAGCGGCTTTACCTCATTGTGACATTAAACGATCCAATCCTTATTCGGTAGATTTAGTGCCTAAAGGAAGTTCAAAATTAGTAGGACTACACTTTTTAAGTGCGCATTTAGATATAAAATTAGAGGAAGTAATGGTTTTTGGGGATCACTTGAATGATATTGAAATTCTTCAGGGTGCAGGAGTAGGGGTTGCCATGGGAAATGCTTCGACCAAAACGAAGCAAATTGCAGACTATGTGACACAAAGTAATGATCAAGAGGGAATTGTTACAGCGTTAAAATATTTTCAATTGATGAATGAATAGGAAGGAAGATCGTTTTTGGAACCATTTGAGATGGCAGAAGAATTTCATGAGACATTTAATCCTGAAAAACCAGGGAAGCCGACTGCTTTTACCCAAGCAAAAGCATTGAATCGGACGGGCTTTAAAGTAGAAGAACTTGTTGAACTATTATATGCTACCAGTAAAGGAAACCGAAAACAGTTTTTGGAAATGGTGGAACAATTGCATGAAGCTGTTGAACAAGCCAAAGAAAAAGTTTTACATAAACAATCGTCAAATTTTGATCCGCTAGTAGCGCAAACGGATGCTTTAGCAGATTTGTTATACTTTACTTATGGATCCTTTGTATTATTAGGTGTTGACCCTAAACCGATAATGGAAATTGTTCACCAAGCGAATATGGGAAAAGTATTCCCAGATGGCAAACCTCATTATGATCCAAAAACGAATAAAGTGTTGAAACCGGAGAATTGGGAGTCAGAATATGCACCAGAAGCAAAGATTAAAGATGAGATATTACGTCAAATGAAACATTCTGAGTAAGGACGAAAGATAAAATGGTTATGAAAAGGTCTTCTCTTAACTAGCCCTAAGAGAAGACCTTTTACTATGAGTAGTCACGTGTTTCTTGCAACTGTCCATCCTGCTTATAGATTTCGAGCTTTGTTCCTTTGTTTTGAGCAATATATTTTGCGCGTTCAATCGCCTTATTCTTATTATCATAGATTTCGCTAGGTTTTTTGGCTCCTTTTGAAATGACTTGCCATTGATTTCTTTGATGCTTAACTTGGACATTTGTATTTAATAAGAATTCGTTTTGTTTTTTTCCATTGTGCGGGTCGTTTTTTTGAGGCGGAGCTTCTTGACGAAAGGTTTCTTTTTCTTCCGGGCTTGCATTGTCATACCACTCTTGAGCTTGTTTTGTAGCAATGGGGATCGCTCGATCTTCTGGATAGCCATCTTGTAACAAAGCGTTAGCTATATCAATTGCTTTTTTGCGGACTAATTCGCCTAAGTTTTTCATTGTTGACGGATAATCTTGCATATTCCATACCATTTGTTATCCCTCCCTAAAAATATATTTGTAATCTCCTTCTTTCTTTATCTTCAGTATAATGGAGTGAGTCATTTTTTTAAAAGAATCCGTTTCTTGATACTCTTTTTTTATTGCCTGAAAAATCAGAAAATTAAGCAATTTCTGAAAAAAAGTTGCAAATAGGGAAGAATTTTTGTACAATGTTACTCATATTAAACAAGTGGAACTTGTATAAAAGGGAGTATGTGGAATGAAAAAGGGAAAGTTATTAGGGTTTATGGTAGGAAGTACTGTGTTCTTAACTGCTTGTACAACGGGGAATACAGCAGATAGTGAACAAGAAGATGGGAGCAACGAGAAGGTTTTCAATTTGTCAGTTGTCCAAGAAATGCCTTCTGCTGATTTGTCATTAGCGACAGATACCATTAGTTTTACAGCGTTGAATAATGTTTATGAGGGGATTTATCGACTAGATGAAAATAATGAGCCCCAACCAGCTGGAACTGCAGAAATGGCAGACGTCTCAGAAGACGGTTTGACCTATAATATAACACTTAGAGAAGATGCTAAATGGTCTAATGGAGAACCAGTGACTGCCGATGACTACGTGTATGGATGGCAGCGCACTGTCGACCCAGAAACAGCAGCAGAGTATGCTTATCTTTATGGTTATGTTGAAAATGGGAACGATATCATCGAAGGAGAGAAAGATCCTTCGGAGTTAGGAATTACTGCAGTCAATGATCATGAATTAGAGGTTAATTTAGATACGCCAACCCCTTTTTTTGATAATTTACTAGCTTTTCCTTCCTTCTTTCCTCAACCGCAAGAAGTGGTGGAAGAAAAGGGGGATACCTATGCTGAAACTAGTGATGATTCGATTTACAATGGTCCTTTTTCTTTAACAGAATTTGATGGTGCCGGCTCAGATACGGAGTGGAGTTATACAGCTAACGAAGAATATTAGGATAATGAGAATGTAGATCTAGATAAAATTGATGTTTCGGTTGTTAAAGAATCTTCCACAGGGTTAAATCTATTTCAAGACGGGCAAACAGATGATGTTGTTCTTACAGGAGAGTTAGCGCAACAAAACGCCAATGATCCTGAGTATCAATCAGTAAAAGAAGCGCGTACAGCTTATATTGAATTGAATCAAAGAGAAGAGGATTCTCCATTTAATAATAAAGATCTTCGATTGGCTTTGTCTTATGCATTAGATCGCGATTCTTTAGTACAGCAGATATTAGGAGATGGTTCAGAAGCTTCGACGAACTTACTACCTGAAGAAACTGGAAAAGATCCTGATACAGGAGAAGATTTTACCGAAGTTTCGGATTCTACATTGTCTTATGATACTGAAAAAGCTCAGGAACACTGGGAAAAAGCTAAAGAAGAACTAGATATTGATACACTTGAATTTGAATTGTTGGCTGAAGATACAGACTCTTCAAAAAAATTGGCTGAATACATTCAAGGAGCGTGGGAAGACCTTGAAGGTGTAGACATTACAATTGCATCCGTTCCTTTTAGTGTACGTCTTGATCGGTCAGAAGCAGGAGAATTTGATGCTGTTGTTGGAGGCTGGGCAGCGGATTATGCGGATCCAAGCAGTTTTACAGATTTGTTCCAAACAGGCAACTCTTATAACCGCGGACAATGGAGTAATGACGAATATGATGAACTAGTTGAAGAAGCTGCAACTACACATGCCAATGACCCTGAAGAACGATTCCAAAATCTACTTGATGCAGAAAAGATTTTAAATGAAGAAATGGGCGTCATTCCGGTTTATCAAAAAGCCGAAGGTCACTTAATTTCGGATAATATTACAGGCATTGTTAACCATAGTGCTGGTGCAAAGTACGATTACAAATGGGTAACAATAGAGGAATAAAAAAAGGACCGGCTATGTAGTCGGTCCTTTTTCAGTATAAAGTTTGTTTAAAAGAGAAACTAGCAAACTCACATTTTGAAAAGAATTATGATATATAAGTTTTTTCTGACTATATTTTACTCAAAAAAAGTATAGTATAAAGTTCGAATAGCATCTTGTTCACGATCTTCATGAATACCGAACATAATGCTAACTTCGGAGGATCCTTGATTAATCATTTCTATATTAATTTTCTTTCTAGCCAAAGCGGCTGTTCCTTCAGCCATGCTTCCAACTCGTTGTTTCATTCCTTCCCCCACAATCATAACCATCGAAAGATTATGAATAATTCTTAATTCATCAGGATCGATAACATAAGCGATTTTACGTAGTAGCTCTTCTTCGATTTCAGGAGTAAGTTGATTTGCTCGCAAAATAATCGAAATGTCATCAATTCCTGAGGGCATATGTTCATAATTTAAGCCAAATTCTTTGAAAATTTCTAGCACTCTTAATGTAAAACCAACTTCCCGGTTCATCAAATATTTATTTAAATAAATCATGCTAAATCCACTGTCACTTGCAATTCCTACAATCGGTTGATCTTTGTTTTTTCGCTCAGTGGTAATTAACGTTCCCGGATGATTAGGGTCGTTAGTATTTTTGATTACTACTGGAATTTTGGCACGGTAAGAAGGCATTAATGCTTCATCATGAAAAATTGAAAATCCTCCATAAGAAAGTTCACGCATTTCACGATAGGTAATTTCACGAATCGGCTCAGGATGATGAATAACACCTGGGTGGGCAGCGGAAATACCGTTAACATCAGTAAAGTTTTCATACAAATCAACCTCCATTGCCGCAGCGATGATTGCTCCAGTAATGTCTGAACCTCCGCGGGAAAAGGTACAAACTTCACCGCTTTCGGTATAGCCGAAAAATCCTGGGATAATAAGAACTTCTGGACTATTACGCCAACGGTTGATTGATTTATAAGAACTTGACAAAATACGAGCATTCAATGGCTCATCTGAAACAATAATTCCTAATTCTTGAGGATCTATATAACGTGCATTCACACCTTCTGCTTGTAATACGCCAGCGATTAACTTTGCATTGTTATTTTCGCCACTCGATAAAATTTTATCAAAAAAGTGGGGATTGTCTTCCATAGCTAAATCTTTTAAATCAAGAAGTGATTGGTAAATTTGTTGTAAGACCTCTTCTTCAATTTGAAAACTTTGTCCGATTTCTTGGTAGTGTTCAAAAATCTCAGTAATTAAAGAGTCAATTGGTTCATTTTTATTTCGTTTGTGATAGAGTTCAACTAGCAAATCAGTTACTTTTTTGTCTGTTGCAAATCTTTTACCAGGAGCAGAAACAACGGCAAAACGTCGTGTGTCGTCTGCTTTGATAATTTCTACGACTTTTCTTAGTTGCGTAGCATCTGCTAATGAACTACCACCAAATTTTGCTGCTTTCATAAATTATCTCCGCCTGTCTAATTCAAAAACTTTTTAATAGCATATCGTTAAATGAATTATAAATCAAGGTTTCAAACAATAGGAAGTAAAAAAACTGCCTTGTGGAAGTATTATTTTTTTAATAATACATAGTGATTGCCGCTAGTCTTTATGCTATAATCGTTTTAGATGTCTTTCCTATAGAAAAGTTCGTATCTCTATGGGATTCAGTACAAAGGAAATTAATTCATCTGTCTTTTATTATAAGTTGATGAAAAGAATCAAAAATGGAGGCAGCTAAATGGGAAGTAATCTAATCATAGGAATCGTTATGGCTATTATAGTCATTGCAGCGGTTGTCTACGGCGTAGGATTTTATATGCGTAAGAAAAATCAAGAAAAACTAAAATCTCTAGAGGACCGTAAAAAAGCGCTGCTTGATTTACCTATCAATGACGAGATCGAAGAGATAAGGAAAATGCATCTAGTCGGTCAGAGTCATACTTCGTTTAAAGAGTGGGAAGAAAAATGGGAGAACCTTTCGACAGAAAAATTTGCCGAGCTGGAAAGCCAAATTTTTGAAGTAGAAAATTTGAATGACGCTTTTCGTTTTGTTAAGGCGCAAACAGCGATAGCTAAAGCGCAGACAACGATGGACAATATGGAAGCGGAAATTCAAAAGATTCGTGAAGGGTTCAAAGAGCTGCGCGAAAGTGAAGAAAGAAATTCGGAAAAAATCCAGCAAGCTTTAGATGTTTATGAAGAGATGAAAAAAGCGCTAAGAGAGCGTGGTGATCAGTTCGGGCCGGCTTTTGCTGAAATTCAAAAACAAATTAAAAATGTAGAAAGTGAATTTACAAGTTTTATTACCTTGAATACTTCAGGAGACCCAGTGGAAGCTCATGATGTATTAGAATCTGCTGAAAAAAATACTTTTGCACTAGAAGAATTGATGCGAAAGATTCCTGATGAGTACGAAAGTCTTCATAAAACATTTCCTGAGCAGTTAGAAGAAATCGCTGAAGGTTATCAAACATTAATGGATCAAGGATATGTACTTCCTGTAGAAAATTTTGCAGAAAATATCCAACATGTAAATCATCGAGTAAATAATACCCTGGATGATTTAGAAAAAGTTGAGATCACAACGGTAGAAGAAGCCAACGTTGAAACAGCTCAGCAAATTGATCAGTTATATGAAGTGATGGAACATGAAATCGCAGCTAAACGTTATGTAACGCAAAATCGTAAGGCGCTTGCCGATGCTATTGTACATGCTACTAACAATAATCGTCAGTTATTAATTGAACTGGATCATACGTCACAAACCTACACATTAAATCATAATGAACTGGCTAGAGCCAGAAGCTTCCAATCAGAAATTGAGGAGATTGCGCGTCGAAATGATTCTGTTGATCCTAAATTAGAAGCTGGAGAAATTCCTTATTCAGAAGTCGAAAATTTTTATAAAGACGCTTATAAGATTTTAGATAGTGTGGAAAGTGAACAAGTTGAAATTGATCAAGCGTTACGGGATTTACGTAAAGATGAAAAAATAGCTCAAGACAAAGCAGAGGATCTCGAGTTTAGGTTACGTAATTTAAAACGTTTTGTAGAAAAACAACGCTTGCCTGGGTTACCAAGTGATTATTTAGATTCTTTTTACAATGTGACTGATTGTGTGGAAGAACTTGATGATACCTTGAATCGAACTCGTGTCGATATGGATGAAGTAAACCAAACGGTGGCTATTTGTGAAGATGAGCTGAGTATTCTAAAAGAAAAGACAAATGATATGGTTGATGAAGCAGCTTTGACAGAACAAATGATGCAATATGCTAATCGTTATCGCCATTCCCATACTGAAGTGAGAAATTCACTTGAACGAGCAATCGATTTGTTTAAATACGAGTATCGCTATAAAGATGCGCTTGATGAAATCGGGAATGCTTTAGAACGAGTAGAGCCTGGGGTTTTTAAGCAGATTGAAGAGTTTTATTATGAAAATCGGGACAATTTGTTGCAGTAAGTTAGAAACTGAGGCATAAGAAAACAAAAAAATATCCGAACTATATTTGATATGCTAGTTATCGTCGAGTTGCGATAAGTATTTTCTGTAAGCAGAAGCAGTCTTCCTATAGTTCGGGTATTTTATTATTAAGAGTTATTTTGTTATTCCAACTTTTCTGCTAATCAGCCTTGAAACTTGAAACAAAGTACGGATGTGGATATAATGAAACAGTATTTTGAAAGAGAGGGTCGTAGATAAATGATCTATTTTGATAATAGTGCAACGACAGAAATTTATCCTGCAAGTTTAGATACATATGTAAAAACAAGTAAGCGAGTTTTTGGAAATCCGTCGAGCTTACATTACTTAGGCGTTCAAGCCAATCGATTATTAGAACAAGCACGCAAACAAATAGCTGATACACTGCAGGTTTCAAATGAAGAGATTGCGTTTACTAGCGGGGGGACTGAAGGCGATAATTGGATTTTGAAGGGAACAGCCTTTGAAAAGCGATCTTACGGTAAACATTTGATTATTTCTAGCATCGAACATCCAGCCGTAAAAAAAACGGCTGAGCAATTAACTCATTTTGGATTTGAAGTTGATCAAGCGCCCGTGACTGAAGAAGGAATAATAGATGTCAATCAGCTTGCTGAACTGATTCGAGAAGATACGATTTTAGTTTCTGTAATGGCAGTTAATAATGAAGTAGGTACGATACAACCGATTCAAGAGATCAGTACATTGTTAGAAAAATATCCTAAAATCCATTTTCATGTAGATGCAGTGCAAGCGATCGCTAAAATCGATACGCAAAAATGGCTAACTCCGCGCGTGGATTTTGCTGCTTTTTCGGCGCATAAATTTCACGGTCCGCGGGGCGTAGGTTTTATTTATTGGAAAAAAGGGCGTCGATTGCAAGCACTAATGACAGGAGGCGGTCAAGAAGGTGAACAGCGTAGTGGGACAGAAAATGTGCCAGCTATTGTTGCAATGGCGAGGGCGTTACGCCTTACTTTTGAAAAGATAAACCAAAGACCTGAGCATTTGAATCATTTGAAAGATGCACTTATGAAGGGGCTTAGTACTTATGACAAAGTGACGATTTTTTCTCCAGAAGAAAATAGTGCGCCTCATATTTTATGTCTTGCATTAAAAGGGATTCGTGGAGAAGTTTTGGTTCATGCTTTAGAAGAAAAAGAGATTATTACCTCTACGACTAGCGCTTGTTCAAGTAAAAAAAATACAGCCTCAAGTACACTAGCAGCTATGAATGTAGCAAGTGCATTGGCTACTTGTGCCATTCGAATTAGTTTAGACGAAAGTAATACAGTCGCAGAAGTTGAGCAATTTATGGTTGTCTTTGATCAATTGTATCAACGCTTTTCAAAAATTAACTAGGAGGTGTTTGGGTGAAATATTCTGAAATTATGGTTCGTTATGGTGAGCTATCGACAAAAGGAAAGAACCGCCGGTCATTTATCATGCAATTGGCTTCAAATGTACGTCAAGCACTTATTGATTTTCCTGCGTTAAAAGTTCATGCAGATCGAGATCGTATGCATTTGATATTAAATGGCGAAGATAGTGATCTGATTATTCCAAAATTACAAAAAGTGTTTGGTATTCAAAATTTTTCTCCAAGTATACGTGTAGAAAAAGATCTTGAGCAAATAAAACAAACTGCTCAAGAGATAATGAAAGAAATTTATACTGGAAAAGAAACATTTAAAGTTACTGCTAGACGTAGTGATCATACGTTTGAACAAACAAGCGATGAATTAAACGTGACCGTAGGCGATGCAGTAATGGACTGTTTTCCTGATATTAAAGTGCAAATGAAACAGCCTGATATTAATCTACGAGTAGAGATTCGTAGTAATGGAGCTTTTTTATCCTATGAAACCATTCTAGGTGCTGCTGGTTTACCAGTCGGTACAAGTGGTAAAGGGATGCTGATGCTTTCTGGGGGGATCGATTCGCCAGTGGCTGGATATATGGCGATGAAACGTGGTGTAGAAATTGAGGCTGTGCATTTTGCTAGTCCACCTTATACGAGTGAACAAGCTTTGCAAAAGGCCAAAGACCTGACTGCAAAACTTGCGCCTTATGTGGGTCAAATTCAATTTATAGAAGTCCCATTTACTGAAGTACAAGAAGAAATAAAAAATAAAGTTCCTGAGGGTTATTGGATGACAATCACGCGACGCATAATGTTGCTTTTGACAGATCGTATTCGTCAATTGCGTCGAGGCTTGATTATTTTAAACGGCGAATCTCTAGGTCAAGTAGCCTCCCAAACTCTACAAAGTATGGTAGCAATAAATGAAGTTACGAGTACACCAATTATTCGTCCAGTGGCTACGATGGACAAATTAGAAATTATTGATACAGCACAACAAATTGATACTTTTGATTTATCTATTCAGCCTTTTGAGGATTGTTGTACGATTTTTGCACCTACCCAACCTAAGACACGTCCTCATCTAGATAAGGTTCATCAATATGAAGAAAGACTAGATATTTACGGCTTGGTTGAACGTGCTTTAGCTAATATTAAAGTCGATCAAATTTTGCCGGAAAGCCCTCAAGATCAAGAAAATGAATTTGCCGAGTTATTGTAAAAAGGAATTTTTGGAGAGGACCTAATGAAGGCCCTCTTTTTTTAGAGGAAATTGACGAATGAATGAAAATGTGGTCATTTAACTCATGGATTGGAGGGATATCGTTTGATGTTTCTCCAATTTGTTTAGATTGGGGGAATATTGTGTGATATTTAGCTAACGATAGTGATGATTCAAACTAGTTCGTTAACTTTTTTGCTTAAAAGAGGGAGGGGACTTTCAGTGCATACGATTCCCATTTTGTTGCTAAAATGCAAGAGACATGGTACACTTTATGTGAATATATTAACAAAAAATGGGAGGCGGGCAAGTGAACAATTATAGTACGAAAACAATACCACGAGCTACGGCTAAAAGATTGCCCTTGTACTTAAGAAATTTAACGATTTTACACTCTAAGGGTATAGTTAGAATTAAATCAAAGGAATTTTCCAAAATTACACAAGTGCCTCCTGCGACGATTCGTCGTGACTTTTCTTATTTGGGAGAGTTAGGACGTAGCGGTTACGGTTATGAAGTGGGTTTTTTAATTAAAGTTTTCAGTGAACTATTAGATAGCTATGAAGAAAATAGGATCGCAATTGTTGGTTTTGGCAATTTAGGAAAAGCATTAGCTAATAATAATTTTCGCCGAAATCAAAACCTTACGATCGATTGCGTATTCGATACGGATCCAGCAATTGTAGGACAAACCGTTGGCGGTTTTTATGTTTATAGTATGGCTGATTTTGAGAAAGTGGTTCGAGAAAAAAATATTAAAACAGCTATCTCTACAGTACCTAGTGAGTATGCACAAGAGGCCATTGATATTGTGGTTCATAGTGGGATTACTGCGATATTAAATTTTGCTCCCGACCGAGTCGAAGTACCTGACAGTGTTAGCATGCGGTATATTGACCTTACAACGGAATTGTTAACCTTACTCTTTTTTGATCGTAATTATAAAAAGCCTTCGCTTGTTGCGACGTCTTAAGCATATTTTTTTATAAATTTTTGTGACTGCTTTATACTATGAATAGATTGCAAAGCATCGGATAAGCAATAAATGATTTTTTTATGTTAGTTGTTTTGCTAAGTAAGAGTAGGAGGAAAAATATGTTTATTACTCGTAAGGGAGAAAAATTAGAGGTACCTGGCCCCCAACCAGAAGTTGGCGATAGAGCGGAGTCTTTTTCTTTAAAGGATTTACAAGATCGTACGTATACCTTAGAAGACTTTAATAATGGAAAACCAACAATTTTAAGTGTCATACCAGATATTAATACACGTGTCTGTGCTTTACAGGCTAAACGTTTTAATGAAGAAGCGAGTCAGCTTGAAGCTATTAACTTTGTGACAATTTCCAATAATACGAAAGAAGATCAAGCCAATTGGTGTGGACAAGAAGGGGTCGATATGATTATGTTACATGATCCGGAAAACACTTTTGGTAAGACGTATAATCTTTATATGCCTGAAGCAGATAAATTTGCACGCAGTATTTTTGTTCTTGATCAAGACGGAACGATTCGTTATGAAGAAATTGTACCTGAGATGTCTGATGAACCTAATTATAAAAAAGCATTAGATGCCGCAAAGTCATTAGCTTGAATTGACTTTAGGATACTGACATTGTAGAATAAGACAAACAAGACTTAAGAGGAGTAATTGGTCTCATTGATTTTAGAGAGGAAATTCTAGGCTGAAAAATTTTCATCAGTAACCAGTGAAGGTAGCTTAAGTGTCTTTGACTTGAATAAAGTAGGGTCAAACGGGTCGTGACCGTTAGTTCACTTGTAAGTGGCAGTAAACAAAGACTGCAATTTAGGTGGTACCGCGTAAATAGCGCCCTAAGATGTTTATTCATCTTAGGGCTTTTTAATTGATGTAAAAAACATCAGACCTTTTTTACTATCAAAGGAGGAAAGAAAATGTCAGAAAAACAGTTATCTAAAAAATATAATCCACAAGAAGTTGAGAGCGGACGTTACCAAAAGTGGTTAGAGCAAGATCTATTTAAACCTAGCGGGAATAAAGAAGCATCTCCTTATTCAGTAGTCATCCCCCCTCCCAATGTTACTGGGAAACTACATTTGGGACACGCATGGGATACGACCTTACAAGATATGATTATTCGACAAAAACGTATGCAAGGGTTTGATACGTTATGGCTTCCTGGGATGGATCATGCAGGGATTTCGACACAATCTAAAGTAGAAGCGAAGTTAAATGAACAAGGAATTTCTCGCTATGATTTAGGTCGTGAGAAGTTTATGGAACAAGCTTGGGATTGGAAAGAAGAATATGCGCAACATATCAAAGGACAATGGGAAAAATTAGGCTTGTCGCTTGATTATGGACACGAACGTTTCACTTTAGACGATGGATTATCAGAAGCTGTAAGAACAGTATTTGTTAAATTATATGAAAAAGGTCTAATTTATCGTGGCGAATATATTATTAATTGGGACCCTCAAGCACGAACGGCTTTGTCTGATATAGAAGTTATCCATAAAGAGGTAAAAGGTGCTTTTTACCATATGACCTATCCGTTAGCAGATGGCTCAGGAGTAGTAGAAATTGCGACAACACGTCCAGAGACCATGTTGGGAGATACTGGGGTGGCAGTTCATCCAGATGATGAACGTTACCAAGAGTTAATTGGTAAAACAGTGATTTTACCGTTAATGGATAAAGAAATCCCTATTGTGGCAGATGAGTATGTTGACCGCGAATTTGGAACAGGTGTAGTAAAAATTACGCCTGCTCATGATCCAAATGACTTTGAAGTAGGTAATCGTCATGATTTGCTTCGTGTAAATGTGATGAACGATGATGGGACGATGAATGAAAAAGCAGGAGCTTATACTGATATGGACCGCTTTGCTGCTCGTAAAGCGATTGTAAAAGATTTAGATGAATTGGGTCGCTTAGTCAAAGTAGAAAAAATGGTACACAGTGTAGGACACTCTGAACGAAGTGATGCTGTAGTTGAACCACGTTTATCTAAACAATGGTTTGTAAAAATGGGACCTTTAGCGCAACAAGCTATCGATAACCAAGAAAGTATAGATGCTGTGCATTTTTATCCAGGTCGATTTAACCAAACTTTCTTACAATGGATGGAAAACGTTCATGATTGGGTCATTTCACGACAATTATGGTGGGGACATCAAATTCCAGCTTGGTATCATAAAGAAACAGGTGAAATGTATGTGGGCATGCAAGCTCCACAAGATAGTCAAAACTGGCAACAAGATGAAGATGTTTTGGACACTTGGTTTAGTTCCGCTTTATGGCCGTTTTCAACTATGGGCTGGCCAGATACTTCAAATGAAATGTATCAGCGGTATTTCCCAACAAGTACTTTAGTTACAGGTTATGATATTATCTTCTTTTGGGTTAGTCGTATGATTTTCCAAAGTTTAGAATTTACTGATGAACGTCCTTTTGAAAATGTGTTAATCCATGGATTAATTCGAGATGCAGATGGACGTAAAATGAGTAAATCCTTAGGAAACGGTATTGACCCGATGGAAGTGATTGATCAGTATGGGGCGGACGCTTTACGTTGGTTTTTATCAAATGGTTCTTCTCCAGGCCAAGACGTTCGTTTTAGTTATGAGAAAATGGATGCCGCTTGGAATTTCATTAATAAAATTTGGAATGCGGCGCGTTTTGTTTTGATGAATGTCTCAGATATGAGCGCTCAAGATATTGATCTTAGCGGGGAACAATCAGTTGCTGATCGTTGGATTTTAACGCGTTTAAATCACACAATAGAAAGAGTTACTTCTTTATTTGATCGCTTTGAGTTTGGAGAAGCTGGCCGTCAGTTATATAACTTTATCTGGGATGATTTTTGTGATTGGTATATCGAAATGAGTAAAGAAACGCTCTATGGAGAAGATAAAAATGCACAAGAAACGAATAAAAGTGTACTTATTTATGTATTGGATCAATTATTACGCTTATTGCACCCAATTATGCCATTTGTTACAGAAGAAATTTGGACGAAAATTCCGCATACAGGTACTTCACTTGTGACCGCTCAATATCCAATAGTCCATCCCGAATTTAATGATGAAAAAGCAGCTCAAGGAATGAATGTACTTGTGGAATTAATTCGATCGGTTCGTAATATTCGTGCAGAAGTCGATACACCATTATCAAAACCGATCACTTTACTGATTCAAACAAGTGACCCTGCTGTTGAAACATTTCTAAAAGAAAATAAAAACTATATTGATCGTTTTTGTAACCCAGAAAAACTTGAAATTAGTAGTGAGTTAGAACCACCTGAAGCGGCGATGTCCGCGGTTCTAACAGGAGCTAATGTGTATCTACCACTTGCTGGTTTGATTAATATTCAAGAAGAATTAGACCGTTTAGCTAAAGAATTGGAAAAATGGAATCAAGAAGTGCAACGAGTGGAAAATAAATTGGCGAATGACCGTTTTGTAGCTAACGCTCCTGAAGACATTGTACAAAAAGAACGAGATAAACAAACAGATTATCGAGAAAAACAACAAACGGTAAAGGATCGCATAGCTCAATTGCAGAAAGTAAATAAGTAACTTAAAGAAATTAAGGTAAAAGTAAGAATATCCGAACTATATTGGATGGGACTGTTCGCTGCGATGCGTAACCGTAGACGCAACCTCTTTATAGTTCGGATATTTTATTATTAGGAATGCTTTTGTTCTATTTTTTTGAAACTTAGACTAAGAACGATGGACTTATGTCCTGAAACGAAAATCAGGACATAGCTTGGATGGACTTATGTCCTGAAAAGAAACTCAGGACATAGCTTGGATGGACTTATGTCCTGAAAAGAAAATCAGGACATAGCTTGGATGGACTTATGTCCTGAAATGAAACTCAGGACATAGCTTGGATGGACTTATGTCCTGAAACGAAATTCAGGACATAAGTTAACTGGGCTTGACCACTTTCTGATTATCTTTGAACCTTTTTAACTTAGAAGTTAGCTTTTATTTTCTTCTCATAGTATATGGTTTAGGAATTTGTTATAATGCAGTCTGAGGTGAAAATAACGTGATAAAAACAGCACAAGAAGCAATTCAATTTATCGAAAGCCGGCAAAATTTTGGTTCAAAACCAGGGTTACAACGAATCAATGCATTGTTAGACCAACTTCATCATCCAGAAAAGGACCTAACTTTTGTTCATGTTGCTGGTACCAACGGGAAAGGATCAACGGTTAGCTTCTTATCTGCTATGTTACAAGAAGCTGGATTGACCGTTGGGACTTTTACCTCACCTTATATTGAAGAATTGAACGAACGAATAGCGATAAATAGTCAGCCCATTTCTGATGAAACAATGACAACTATCGTACAAACAATCCAACCTTTGATAGAGTCAGCAGATCAGAATAGTGACCTTTTTGAGATTACTGAATTTGAACTATTGACTGCTGTTGCTTTTCTTTATTTTAAAGAAGCTAATGTAGATTTAGTAGTGCTAGAAGTGGGATTAGGTGGTTTGTATGATAGTACTAATGTAGTATCTCCGCTACTTACAGCAATTACGACTATTGGGATGGATCATATGGAAGTTTTAGGGGATACAGTTGAAGAAATTGCCACACAAAAAGCCGGAATTATCAAAAAAGGTGTCCCTGTTGTTACAGGAAATATAACAGCAAATGCACTTGCAGTAATCGACGATACAGCACAAAAACAACAGGCGGAAGTTTCTCATTTGACTAAAGACTACCAATTTGATTATCAAGGGCCTGATCCTAAGTGGGGAGAACAGTTTGACTTTTATAATGAAGAAGGGAGAATTTCTAAACTTTCTACTTCTTTATTAGGAAAGCATCAGGTAGAAAATGCTGCTGTTGCAGTTCAGCTTTTTTATCTTGTTTGTAAGTTGCAAAGGTTCCCCTTTACAGAAAAAGTAGTAAAAAATGGATTAAAAAACACAAGCTGGCCGGCAAGAATGGAACGTATTAGTCAGAATCCTTTAATCATATTAGATGGGGCACATAACGAACAAGCGATGAAAAGACTTGTTGAAAATATGACTACCGAGTTTAAGGACCGACGTATTTTTGTTTTATTTTCCGCTTTAGAAAGAAAAAATGTTGAAGGAATGTTGCAACAACTGTTGGGAATTTCCCAAGCGAAAATTTATCTAACAAATTTCGATTACCCAGGTGTACTTCGTTTAGAAAAAAATTATCAACAAGTAAATGAAGAGCGGATTACGATTGTTTCATTATGGCAATTTGGGTTGGCAAATATTTTAGACAAAATTTCATCGGATGATATTATCTTAGTGACAGGATCGCTTTATTTTGTAGCAGAAGTACGACAATTGATTAAAGATATTACTTCTTAACCAGGAGGACATTATGCAAAACAAACAAGGGATTATTTTTGATATGGACGGATTAATGTTTGATACAGAAACACTTTATTATAAAGCTACTCAAGAGGTTGCTGATAAAATGGGCTTTTCTTACAATTTTGCCACTTATGAAAAATATATTGGTGTTTCCGATGAAGAAGTATGGCAAGCTTATCATGAAATGTATGATCCGCTTTATGGCCAACAAGCTGTCAATGAGTTCATCAATGAATCTTTTGAGCGAGCCGTTGAGTTATTTGAAGCAGGGGCTGCTGATGTCAAACCAGGTCTAAAAGAACTTTTGCATTATTTAGAAGAAAAAAAGATTCAGTGTTGTGTCGCTTCTAGTAATCAACGTAAAATTATTGATATTTTGTTAGAAAAAAATCATCTATCAGAGGCATTTTCTCATGTAGTTTCTTTTGAGAATGTCAAAAAAGCCAAACCTGATCCAGAAATTTTTGAAAAAGCTGCTGCGCGCTTTCCCTTTTCCAAGGAAGAATTACTTATATTAGAAGATTCTAACAATGGTGTACTAGCAGCAGATCAAGCAGGCATTGATGTCATTATGATTCCAGATTTGATCACACCTACGCCAGCTATTAAAGAAAAAACAATAACTATATTACCTACATTAAATGAAGTTTTTTCCACTTTAGAAAAATAAAATAAGCTTTTTTTGCGTACTTATTAGTGTAAGACGTAAGGAGGCTTTTTTATGGAAAAAAATAAAACACCACTTAGTTCGTTTCCACGCGAGCGCTTATTAGAATATGGGGTACAGGCGCTTTCCAATCAAGAATTATTAGCTATTTTACTGCGTACTGGCTCTAAAAAGTATAATGTGATAGAGCTATCTGGTCTTGTTTTGACTACTTTTTCGAATTTATATGAGTTAAAAAATGCTACGCTCTATGAATTGCAACAGATTTCTGGTGTGGGGCAAATAAAAGCTATTGAACTTAAAGCTATGATGGAATTAGGATATCGTATTCATCGTTCAAATCAACCCAAATTTGGAAAAGTTATCACTAGCTTTGACTTAGCCCAACAGTTAATTGATGAAATGAAAGATTTTTCTCAAGAACATTTACTTTGTTTCTATTTAAATACGAAAAACGAGGTTATTTATCGAAAAACACTTTTTGTTGGATCAGTGAATCAAAGTGTTGCTCATCCAAGAGAGATATTTCGTGAAGCGGTGCGTTGTAGTGCTGCTCGTATTATTTGTTCGCATAATCATCCAAGCGGAGATCCGACTCCTTCGGAAAATGACTGTGCTTTTACTAGGCGGTTGAAAGAATGCGGAGAAATGATGGGAATAGAAATCTTAGACCATTTAGTTATTGGGAATAAAAAGTATGTTAGCTTAAGAGAAGAAGGATTTTGGAATTAATTTATTATATATAATTTTCACTTGCAAAAAAACGCTCGCAAGAGTAAAATGAGGTTTGTAATTTTGTTTGGAAAATGGAAGTGGCACAAAGTTACTTGTCTCTAACGTAGTACGAGCAATGTTACAATTTTAAAAAGTGCTAACGCACGAGGAGGAAACTTGAATGGAACAAGGTACAGTAAAATGGTTTAACGCAGAAAAAGGTTACGGGTTTATCTCTCGTGAAGACGGAAGTGACGTATTTGTCCACTTTTCAGCAATCCAAGAAGAAGGATTCAAAACTTTAGAAGAAGGACAATCTGTTACATTTGATGTTGAAGAATCAGATCGCGGTCCTCAAGCTGCTAATGTTGTAAAAGTATAATTAAAAACTAGCAATATTTAAAAAGCCAAGCTGATAAGAAAGACTCTCTTACAAGGAGAGAGTCTTTCTTTTTTTTATGAAAATTTTTAACCAATGGTTGTCAAACAAAAAAATATGGCTCTATAATTTCTAGTGTTGGTAGACAAGAATGATTTTCTTGTAGCCCATACTAGTTTTTTTATATTTTCTGAGCAAAATAGAAAACAGACACCTTGAAAACCCGTAGAATAAAGGTACCAAACAAATATCCAAAGGAGTGTTTCAAGATGTCCATCTCTCATTATACTAAAGAAATCCTAGATATCCTAGACTTAAATCTGACTTTTGAAGAAGATTGTTTCCAAAAAGAAGCCATTAACGGCGTCATTTGTTTTGTCTTTTATGGTCAGCTTTCTTATCGTCCACAAGCCTGTTTTCACTGTGGCGAAGAAGATACGGCTTGTTTAATGAAATGGGGATTCAAGGAAGTGACGATTCAGCTTAACGATGTGAGTGAATACAAAACCTTACTTAAAATGAAGAAACA
>NZ_AUIQ01000022.1 GCF_000423785.1 Tetragenococcus muriaticus DSM 15685
TGTTCCATATCGCAGGGAGAGTCACGGAACATGCGCGAAAAATTCAAGTTCACCTTTCTAGTACCAACGTTTATAACACGCTTTTCTGGGAAGTCCTTACGCGAATTCAGCGATTGAATCTTTAACTTATTCACTTCACTCTTTCCTTATAAAAAGCTTATTTTCCACCTTCTAGGAAGAACTTTATCCTTTTTTAGCGTTCTACAGTAGTTCTTTCCTGTACTTGGCTCAAAATCGACAGTAAAAATAGAAAATAACACGAACAACAACCCTGTTGACCGGCCCGATTAGTTATCCACAAATTTTTAGAAATCATTCAGGGTTAATAATTTTTATTAAAATAGAGTGTGGAGCAAAATTTCATATCGTGATGATGTCACTGCGTATAAAAGACGCAGTCTTTTTCCTTTTGATAAAAGGGGGTTTTTTAAAAGCGCTTTGTAAAAAAACATGAAGTTGGAGGGAATTTTGAATGAAATTATTAATTGTTGCATTAGGCGTAGCCTTTTTGATTTTTTTAATTGTTAAAGTAAAACTAAATACTTTTATTTCTTTAATGGCTACTTCTTTTTTAGTTGGTCTAGCTTTAAATATTCCTTTAGACCAATTATCTGAAGTCATTACTTCTGGTATGGGAGACCAGCTAGGTGATTTAGCTATTATTTTTGGTATGGGATCTATGATTGGTAAACTTGTCTCAGATTCAGGCGGAGGGTACCGCATTGCCAATACTTTGATTGATAAATTTGGGAAAAGACAGATTCAAATTGCAGTAATCATTGCTTCCTTTATTGTGGGATTGGCATTATTCTTTGAAGTAGGATTGGTCGTTTTACTTCCTATTATTTTTGTTATTGCAAGAGAATTAGGTATTCCTCTTCTGACTTTAGCAGTGCCAATGGCAGCAACGTTAAATGTGATGCATGGATTTATTCCACCACATCCAGCACCAACGGCCATATCAGGAATTATGAATGCGGATATTGGTCAAGTTATCTTACTTGGCTTAGTTGTGGCAATTCCGACGATTATAGTTTCTGGACCAATTTTTAATTACTTTTTGCATAAATTTTATCCTAAAGTTTTTCGTATCCAAGAAAAAATTCCTGGATTAGGTGAAGTAAAAGAATTTGAGCTAAGTCAAACACCACCTTTCTGGACGAGTGTTAGTACGGCTATGATGCCAGTGATCTTAATTGGTGTTGCGACTATTCTAGGAAACGTTTTATCAGAAGGGCCGTTACAACAAGGTGTGGAATTTATTGGCGATCCAAATGTTGCAATGCTTTTGTCGTTGTTGTTTGCCATGTATACGATGGGCTTTAAACAAAAACGTTCAATGAAAGAAATTGGTACAACTGTAGAAGAAGCAGTTACTCAGATCGCAATGATGCTATTTATTATTGGCGGAGGCGGAGCTCTTAAAGAAGTTCTAGTCGAAGGTGGAATTTCTGAATATATTTCCTCCTTATTTACTGGTATTAATCTTTCACCAATTTTTGCTGCTTGGTTGGTATCAGCTATCCTACGTGTAAGTTTAGGTTCTTCTACTGTAGCTGCTATGACTGGGGCAGGACTAGTAGCACCTTTGATTGCACAAACTGGGGTTCATCCTGCATTAATGGTGCTTTCAGTCGGTGCCGGAAGTATTTTTGCCGACCATGTTAATGACGCTGGTTTTTGGATGATTAAAGAGTATTTTGGCCTTTCATTAAAAGAAACATTTTTAACTTGGACAACGTTGACTTCTGTACTTTCAGTAACAGGTTTAATTTGTGTTTATGGGCTTTCACTAATACTATAAATGTATAAACAGAAGGGATGATTTAACAAATGGATTATATTATTGGAATGGATATTGGTACGACGAGTACAAAAGCTGTTTTATATGATTTGAAGGGGACAGTGATCACAAATACCAGTGAATCTTATGAACTTCATCGCGATGCGATGGGCATGGCTGAACAAGAACCCGAAGATATTCTAACAGCAGTAACTACTACTTTAAAAAGGATGATCAGCCAGATTGATTGGAAAAAGGATAGGTTGCGAACAGTTTCTTTTTCTAGTGCGAACCAAAGTTTGATTGCCTTAGATGAAAATTATCAACCACTAACACGCATTATTACGTGGGGAGATACAAGAGCAGCACCTGCTGCTAAAAAGATTAAAAATTCAGATCAAGGACAAGAATTATATGAACGTACAGGAACACCG
Source organism: Tetragenococcus muriaticus DSM 15685 (assembly GCF_000423785.1). GTDB lineage: Bacteria > Bacillota > Bacilli > Lactobacillales > Enterococcaceae > Tetragenococcus > Tetragenococcus muriaticus. The sequence continues at coordinate 2,218 of NZ_AUIQ01000022.1, forward strand.
ATTCATCCAATGTCTCTATTATGCAAAATCTCATGGTTAAAAGAAGATGTACCTGAAGTATACAATAAAGCAGCTTATTACTGTGGGATTAAAGAGTATGTTCTTTATCGTTTATTTGGGATATGGCAAATGGATGTCTCTGTTGCAAGTTGTACTGGTATGTATAATATATTTGAACTCCAATGGGACGAAAAAGCTTTAGAGTTAACAGGCGTTAGTAAGGAACAATTGCCTAAAGTAGTTGATGCTTACGAACAATTTTCCGGAATGAAAAAAGAGTATGCTACAATTACAGGTTGTCCACAAGATGTTACTTTTGTTCAAGGTGCATTTGATGGGGCCTTGTCTAATTTAGGCGTTAACGCCATCGATGAAGGTGTGGCAGCTGTCACTATTGGGACATCAGGTGCCATCCGAATGGTTAGTGACCATCCAGTAATCGATCCAAAGGGACGAATTTTTTGCTATGCTTTAACTAAAAATTTGTGGGTTATTGGTGGTCCAGTAAATAATGGTGGTGTTGTTTTTTCTTGGGCAAAAGACAACTTATTTGACGCTGAAAAAAGTACAGCTGACCTTTTAGGAAAAGACAGTTATGACTTATTGACTGAAGTTGCTTCCCAAGTTCCTGCTGGTTCAGACGGTTTGTTATTTCATCCATTTCTTGGAGGAGAACGTGCGCCTATTTGGGATGCCAATGCTCGAGGTTCCTTTTTTGGCTTAGCTCAAATGCATACGCGAGCTCATATGGTTCGTGCTGTTCTTGAAGGCATTGTTTATAATTTATATACCGTTCTTTTAGCACTAGAAGAAGTCCTAGGTCAGCCAGACTCCATTTTAGCAACGGGCGGATTTGCTCGTTCGGAATTATGGCGTCAAATGTTATCTGATGTTTTTGAAAGACCAGTAACTATCCCTCAGGCTTTTGAATCATCTTGTTTAGGGGCCGCTGTTGTGGGTATGAAATCTATTGGCGTGATCGAAGAATTAGCTGAAGTCAAAAACTTTGTTGGCGAAACAACAACTTACGCTCCTAACCCTGAACATTTCAATGTTTACCGAGAACTTGTTCCGATTTACATTCGATTAACTCGACAATTGCAAACAGAATATCAAACCATTGCTGATTTCCAACGAAGGTATGCAGAAAACGGCGAGGACGCCGATTAAAATTTGTTGTTTTAAAAAGAATAAATAAAAACGTAAGTGAGGGATAGATTTTGGACACAAGAGCAGTTGTTATCAATCAATATGGTGGTAAAGATCAGTTAAAAGAAAGTACAGTGTCTTTGCCTAAATTAGAGGAAAATCAAGTTTTAGTTAGTGTTCAAGCAACTTCTATCAATCCGATCGATTGGAAACTGCGGGAAGGTTACTTGCAACAAAAATATCCTTGGGATTTCCCAATTGTTTTAGGTTGGGACGTTGCTGGTGTCATTGTTGATGTTGGCCAAGAAGTAACAAACTGGCAAGTAGGAGATAAAGTATTTGCTCGACCACAGACAACTAGATTTGGCACTTATGCCGATTACACCATCGTTAATGAAAATCTTTTAGTTTCAATCCCAGATAATACTTCTTATAAAGAAGCTGCAGCAGTTCCATTGGCTGGGTTAACTGCTTATCAAGTATTATTTGATCACGGGGAATTAGAAGCAGGGCAAAAAGTCTTGATACATGCTGGTTCAGGAGGCGTAGGAACCTTTGCTATTCAATTAGCTAAACTACAAGGTGCTTATGTTTATACTACTGCTAGTAAGAAAAACCATGAATTATTACAATCATTAGGTGCTGATGAAACGATTGATTATCATACGACCGATTTTACTGAAGTAGTATCACAAGCTGATTTAGTCTTGGATGCTCTAGGTGGGAGTAAAATGCAGCAACAAAGTATGGAAGTACTTAAACCTCATGGTTATTTAATTAGTCTATCTGCCATTGAAGATCCATCTTTAGCAAAAGAAAAACAAATTAACGCTAAAGGCATTTGGTTAGATGAAAATGGAGAGCAATTGCAAGTGTTAGCAGATTATATGAAAAACGATCAACTAAAAAGTGTACTTGCAACTTCTTATCCATTATCTCAAAAAGGAATTTATCAAGCTCATGAACTAAGTGAAACTAATCATGCTGTAGGCAAAATTGTGATTGATAATGAATCATAAAAAAATAAAAAACTGGCTATTGCTGTTATTGTTGCAATAGCCAGTTTTTTACTATGATTTGATAGAAGCACTGGAAACACTATCGACATCTGCGCTTTCAGAAGCACTAGATACACTATCAACTTCTGAAGTCGCTTGTTCTGAAGCTCCGGATACACTATCAACTTCTTCTTGTTTCTTTGAAGCACTAGAGGTTGCATCGACCTCGACAGTTTCATCTTTGGCTAGTCTTTGCCCTGTTTGTTGTAGATACCAATCAATAATAGGTTGAAAATCTAATACATATTCGTTAACACCCATATAATTTCCTGTGTCATCGTGCATTGCTTGGTAACTATGAACTACGTATTTATCTGGACCATGTGTTGGTACATGGATACGAACAACGTCTTCATTTCCATGACGTAGTTGTGAAAGCACCCATTTGACATTTTTATAAGTAGCAGGTGGATGACAATTTGCTAATGGGTTTCCAACTTGTCCAGGTACACGGCCAGCAAACATTTCTTCTTTATCTTCTGTATAGTTATAGAATAAAAATTGATTATTGCTATCAGCAAATGTCAATTCCATTGGCATTGAAGCAAGTAAGGCATTCAATTGGTTTACCGTTAAGATTCCACGGTTTAGCTTCACATAAGTGTCACCTTGAACTGCATCTATTTTTTCGCTTGCTTGTTCTACCCAATCTTCAGCAGACATGTCTACGCCTTCAATAGTCGTATCGATTTTACCAGTTGCTTCTAAATCTTCTTCAGCTGATAAATCCTTTTGTGGTTCGTTGATTGAAGAAACCACTTTAATAAATTTTACAAATTTTTCTAAGCAAGTTTGTAAGAAATCAGTTGTTCCTTGTTCTTTTAAATTATTTTGTTCGTCAAAAGCTTCTTTTACTTTACCTAAAAGAAATTCATTACCTGGCATCACAATAGCGTTTACCCCAGGAGCTTCTAAAATTTGGCGTAAATGCAATTGGGCACGTGAAGAACCTTGATCATAGTAAGAAGCGCCTACTAGCATAACTGGTTTATTTGAAAGAGGTTGAATCTTAAATGATAACCATTCAAGGACGCTTTTTAGTCCAGCTGGGATTGTATGATTATGTTCAGGAGTTGCGATGATAACACCATCAGCTGCTAAAATTTTGCGGTTCAGTTTTTGAATAGGTGCGCTATTGGTTTGATCGTGGCTTTGATTAAATAATGGAATATCTTTAATTTCTAAAATTTCAATATCTACAAATGACTTGAAATGTTTTTTAATGTATTGCAGTAATAAACGATTATAGGAAAAATCAGCGTTAGAACCTACAATTCCAACTAATTTCATAATAAAAAACTCTCCTTTTTTCTAAATGGTTTCCCAATTAAAATTTTTTGCTTCTTGTTTATTGGCTTCATGTGCATTTGTTAGTTGATTTGTAAGGTCAACAAAAACTTGAAAATCTTCGAATAAACCATTGAGTTTTTTCACTTGCTCGTGTTCGATTAATGCGTTTTCTTCGTCAAACGCTTCTAGTGAATGTCCAAGTAAAAATTCTGAACTAGGCATAATCCGGGCTTTTAGTTCAGGCGAATCTAGGATTTGACGTAGGTGAGACTGAGCACGTGAAGAACCAAGTGTTCCATAAGAAGCGCCAGTGATCATGACAGGCTTATCTACAAAAGGATAAATGCCATAAGAAAGCCAATTTAATGCGTTGGTCAAAGCAGCTGGGATTGAATGATCATATTCAGGTGTGCTAATAATAACCCCATCTGATTGACTAATTTTTTCGGCTGCATCTTTTACAACTTCTGGTAATTGGTCAGTTTCTGGTTTGTTAAAAAGAGGAAAATCTCGAATTTCCATTAACTCAATACTTACTTTATCTGAGAAATGCTTTTGCATAAATTGTAATAATTTTCGATTGGTAGAATTATCTGAATTGGTTCCTACTAATCCAATAAAATGGTTCATAAAAAACGTCCTTTCTGTTGATTAGGGTAGTTGTAATCGCTATACTTTGTTACACTTTCATTATAAATATTTCACAAAGAAAGTCAACAGCTCTCTGTTTTTTTATAAAAAAAGGCTTCATTTCAATAAAAGTTTATAATATATATTTTGTAAAATATAACACAGGAAAATGCCTGTAATAAAATGACTTTCTTTTTCAACTTGCTTTTAAAATCAGGGGATTTTGTACAACAAAAATCAACTATAGATGGACATGGTACATAAAAGAAAGTCATCCTAATGACATGCTATTTTCTTTTTTGTTTTATTTTTTCTAAGGTTTGTGGGGGTAATTTTCCAATGTCCTTTAGCTTGGTTTCGATCAGATCTAAAACAATATCTTGGTCTTTCTGATTTTTTACATAATCGTACTTTTCTCTGTCAATAGTTAATAAGAGGGCAGGAGGGTACCCGTTAGCCCACTTTTCATAGGCGTGATGGACACGATAATAATCGACTAAACCAGGTTCACGTTTGATGCTTTCCATTTCACGCCCTCTTTTTTGGATTTCATTAATAGCGTGATCTGGGTCAATGGTTAAATAAATAACTAAATCAGGTAAACCATTCCAAGGAGTACCATTCACGTTTGCTTGCATTTCTTGAGATAAGGTGACATATACATTAAAGTCTGCTTCGCTAATTTCGCCATGGTCATGTAATTGAGAAGCCATCACAAAATCAGACTCTAAAGAAGAATCCATGATGGCATTTTGCTGTGTAATTGCTTGTCGTAATTGTTGATAACGGAAAGTTAAAAAAGCGATCTGTAACATTGCTCCATTGGTTTGGCGGCTTTTTTTACCAGAAGAGTAAAATTTTTCCAACATATTGAGAATAAGTCCGTTATTTTCTATATCTTCATAATAAACGGGCGCTTGTAGATCTTTAGCTAAAATCTTTGCCAGTGAGGTTTTCCCAGCAGCAATAGTACCCATGATATAAATCATCGTGCCCCCCCTCCTTTTGTTACTTATTTTCTCAATAGCAGTTAACTTTTGTCCAGTAGAAAGCATTAAAATAATGAATGATAAAAATTTAATAAAATCTAGTTAAAACTAAAAGAAAAAGCATGTAAATACACGCATATTGCAAAATTTGGTATTTTATAGCTTCTTTTGTTCCTGAATCTATTTTTTTATTTTCTAATTTTATTAGAAAGCTTTTATTTTATGCACTTATTAATTAGTTGAATTATTGACGAAATAGGGTTAGAAAACTAAAATGAAGCTCGTCGTTTCATATAGGATGAAATGAAATCAAAGTTCATATTCTGTTTATGAATTGAAAAATTGGAGGGTTATCATGGACTCAAGTAAAAAGGATGCCTCTTTTTTAGGACACCCTCGTGGTCTTTCGACATTGTTCTTTACTGAAATGTGGGAAAGATTTAGTTATTATGGTATGCGTGCCATCTTGTTATATTATATGTATTATTCAGTTGCAGATGGCGGGTTAGGTTTTGATCGAAGTACGGCTTCGGCGATTATGTCGATTTATGGTTCGTTAGTGTTTCTATTAAGTATTGTTGGCGGTTATTTGAGTGACCGCATTTTGGGAAGTAGGCGTACGGTATTTATCGGCGGCGTTATGATCATGTTGGGTCATATTGCTTTAGCCTTACCATTTGGACAAGCAGCACTTTTTGTTTCTATCATATTAATCGTTTTAGGTTCCGGCCTGTTAAAACCTAATATTTCTGAAATGGTCGGAGATTTATATGATGAAAAAGATCTAAGAAGAGATGCTGGATTTAATATATTTGTTTTTTCTACCAACTTAGGTGCTTTTATCGCTCCACTTTTTGTTGGTTATTTAGGCCAAGAAGTTAACTTTCATTTAGGCTTTTCATTAGCTGCAATTGGAATGTTTTTTGGTTTATTACAATATGTACTTGGTGGAAAAAAATACTTGCCAGAAGAAACATTAAAAGCACGTGATCCTATTCAAACAGAAGAAATCAAGCCTTTAATACGTAAAAGTATTTTAGCTATTGCGGCGATCGCTGTATTAGTCATTGTTATGCAAATGGCAGGGATACTAAATATTAACAATGTAATTAATTTGATCACTATTTTTGCTGTAGTTATTCCGATTTATTATTTTGTTATGATTATTAAAAGTAAAAAAATTACATCAACGGAACGTTCGCGTGTGTGGGCTTATGTGCCGTTATTTATTGCTTCCATTCTTTTTTGGTCCATTGAAGAACAAGGCTCAGTTGTATTAGCGTTATTTGCTGAGGAACGAACGAATTTATCGCTTTTTGGTTTTACGATTCCTTCAAGTTGGTTCCAAACGTTGAATCCTTTTTTTATCATGATTTATACCCCGCTTTTTGTTACACTATGGACGAAATTGGGGAATAAACAACCAACTTCAGCTAAAAAGTTCACTTATGGGCTATTCTTTGCAGGGATTTCGTTCTTATGGATGATGTTGCCAGGGGTATTATTTGGTACCGATGTTAGAGTTGGCCCTCAATGGCTATTGATGAGTTGGGCGTTGGTCATTATTGGAGAAATGCTAATTTCACCTATTGGACTTTCAGTAACAACTAAGTTAGCTCCTAAAGCATTCCACTCTCAAATGATGAGTATTTGGTTCTTAAGTGATGCTGTGGCGCAAGCTATTAACGCACAAATTGTGCGTTTGTATAGCCCAGGAACTGAAGTTATGTACTTTGGTGTTGTTGGGGTTGTCACAGTTGTCTTTGGCATATTATTATTACTTATGGTACCACGCATTCAAAGATTAATGAATGGCATTAATTAATTCCATTTATTTTTTGCTAGCAGTCTTATCGTATTTAAGGCTGCTAGTTTTTTGTATTGATCTATTTATAAAATAAGGCGAATTCTATTTTTTTAGAAGAGATAAAAGTTTTCTCTTTTTATGTTGCCTTTTGATATGGAATTTAACACTCATTTGTTATAATATAAGTCGGTCTTGAATAATTCAAGTTAATTTGTAAATGAAAGAGGGAGCAAGTTGAGCATCTTTAAAGATTTTAAGCAATATAAAATCCTAATTTTTACCGTACTTATCTTAACATTTGCTAATACTATTGGTGAATTGTTGCTACCTAAAATGATGTCACAAATTATTGATATTGGCGTATCCAATCAAAATATCACCTATATTTTAAGACTAGGGGCAGTCATGATCGGAGTAACTTTAGTCACGATTTTAGTTAGAGGCTCGGCTGCTTATTTTTCTGCAAAAACATCGATGTTATTTTCAAGAGATTTAAGAAAACGGATGTTTAATAAAGTTAACCGTATGACGTTTGATGAGACAGAATATTTTAGCATTTCATCGTTAATCACACGTACAACTAATGATGTAGCCCAAGTCGAACAATTAGTCCTAATGGCCTTGCGTCCTTTAGCTAGGGCGCCATTAACTTTTATCGGCGGATTACTAATGGCTTTTACTACCAGTGTTCGTCTATCATTGGTTGTATTTATTAGTCTACCATTTTTAGCAATTGTACTATATTTTGTGATTAAAGTTGTCGTCCCTTATTTTCCTCGCTTGCAACAAGCTTTAGATCATATTAATCTTTTATTACGTCAGCGATTAACTGGATTAAAGGTTATAAGGGCTTTTTCTAGAGATAAACAAGAAGAGGAAACTTTTGAAGAGGGAAATGAAAGGTATTATCAAATTGGTTTAAAAGTTAACAAAATCATGCAGACGATTAATCCGATTTTAACGCTTATCTTAAATTTAACTATTGTGATTACTTTATTTCTAGGAGCGCGTTATGTCCAACAAGGAATTATGTCTATTGGGGCTTTGATGGCCTTTGTCCAATATATTACACAAGTGTTAAATTCTGTGATTATGGTGACACGGATGATGACCGTCTTACCAAGAAGTGTAGCATCAATCGATCGTGTTAATGCTGTGTTGAACTATCCGTCACGTTCAGTAGGCGGCAGCAATGTATTAAACGACCCTATTACTTCTGTAGAAGCTAAAAATTTAACTTTTTATTATCCAGATGCTAATCTTCCTGCTTTGAAACAATTGAATTTCTCCATTCATAAAGGAGAAGTCTTAGGGATTATTGGAGGTACTGGTTCAGGAAAGTCCACTTTATTGAAATTATTCATGCAATTTTATGACCCTTCAGAAGGACAATTGTTAATTAATGGCCAATCCATTGACACGTTGAATCCAAAAAGTGTACGGGAAAAGATAAGTTATGTGCCCCAAAAAAATTATTTCTTTTCAGAAAGTATTCGTGGGAATCTGTTTTATAGTAATCCAGATGCTTCAGACGAACAAATGATTGATAGTTTAGAAACAGCTCAAGCCATGCAATTTTTACCTAAAGAAAAACCATTGGAAAAAACGGTGGCACGTGGTGGCAGCAACTACTCAGGAGGACAGCGTCAACGTTTAGCTATTTCTCGCGCGTTAACGCGTTATGCTTCATTATATATCTTTGATGACTCATTTTCGGCACTTGATTATAAGACCGATTATGAATTGCGTTTGGCTTTACAAGGAAAACTTGAGGAGACAGCGACAATTATCGTTGCTCAAAGAGTGGCTACTATTCGTCACGCAAATAAAATTTTAGTATTAGAAAATGGAGAAGTTCAGGGGCTGGGAACTCATGATGAATTGATGCGCGAAAATCAAGTTTATCGGGAAATTGCTATTTCTCAAGGAGAAGGAGAGGAGCATACATGACGGTTAATTTTTATGAAATCTACCCTACTAGTTGGCAAACCGTCAAACGTTTATTAAGTTATCTAAAAGATTACAAAAAAATTGTCTTATTGTCTCTTTCTATGACAGTGATTTCTACCATAATGGAAGTAACAGCTCCAGTCGTAATGGGGGCAATTTTAAACCATTTGCAAACAGCTATTGCTGAGCAAGTTCCTATGGATTTTAACTATATTATAAGCACATCATTGCTCTTGGCAGGCTTATATATTCTTTTAGCCTTGAGTAAGATAGTCGTTGAACGAATGTTAGTTCAATTGTCGCAATCGTTAATTAAGAATATGCGTACTGAAGTCTCGAGTAAAATTAAAAAAGTGCCTCTTAGCTTTTTTGACCAACATTCCACAGGAGATTTGTTAAGTCGTATTACTAATGATGTTGAAGCGATTGGTCGTAATGTTCAATTAAGTGTTAGTCAAATTGTTAATAGTCTTTTAATGTTTTTGGGAATTACAGTGATGATGCTCTATATTAGTCCACTTTTATTTTTGGTCTTTTTCATCACAGTCCCTTTAAACATTTTAGCGACTAAAATCATTATGGGCCGTTCAAAAAAATATTTTAGAGCAAAATCAGAGCGGCTAGGCGGTATGGTTGGTTATGTAGAAGAAAATTATACAGGGACAGACTTGATTAAAGCTTATAATTATCAAGATCAATCGAACCAGGAGTTTAAAGGATTTAATGATCGTTTATTTGAAGTTTCTTATCGAGCTAGTTTTATGGCAGGAGTGTTAAACCCTGTAATGACTTTTATCGGTAATGTTGCTTACGTATTGATTGCAATTGTTGGGGGCTTATTAATTGTTAATGGAACAATTATGGCTGGAGATGTCTTAGCTTTTATGCAATATAGTCAAAACATTCGACGCCCTATTGATGTTATTGCTGAAATGGCAAATACTTTGCAAGAAACCATTGCGTCTAGTAATCGGGTCTTTCAGTTTTTAGATGCTCCGGAAGAAACGGAGGATACAACTCATAGAATTGCCCCTCCAATAGAAAAAATTGAAATTGACCACGTTGGGTTTGAATACGAAAAAGGCGAACCTGTTATTCAAGATTTAACACTGACAGTAAATCAAGGTGAAACGGTGGCTATTGTAGGGCATACAGGAGCGGGTAAGACAACCTTAGTTAATTTATTACTTCGTTTTTATGATGTAACGAAAAATCGAATTTTAATTAACGGAATTGATATTCGAACAGTGCCTCGGGATAATTTGCGTTCCTACTTTGGTATGGTCTTACAAGATACGTGGCTAACTCAAGGTACAGTCTATGATAATATTTTATACGGCAATATTCATGCGACAAAAGACGAAGTAATTCAAGCGTCTAAAGAAGCTCATGCGCATCATTTTATTGAAACATTACCTAATGGATACCAGACAGTGTTAAATGAAGATGCTACAAACATTTCACAAGGTCAACAACAATTACTTACCATTGCTCGTGCCTTTGTTAGCGATCCGGCCATTTTAATTTTAGATGAAGCAACATCTTCTGTTGATACTCGTACAGAACAGCTTATCCAACAAGCAATGGCAAACTTAATGAAAGGAAGAACCAATTTTGTGATTGCACATCGTTTGTCAACGATTGTTGATGCCGATAAAATATTGGTAATGGCTAAAGGAGATATTGTCGAGCAAGGAAGTCATGAAGAATTACTGGCCAAAAATGGCGTTTATGCAGAATTATATAATAGTCAATTTTCAGAATAAAAAACGAATGCGGGGTTCGGAATGGAAAATCTCTTAGAAACGTTTACTGAACGACGAGGAGAATTATGGAGCGAGTTATTAAATCATTTAGGTATTTCAGTCATTTCTCTTTTGATTGCAATGCTGATTGCTATCCCTCTTGCTATTTGGGTGGTCAGATATAAAAAAGTTGCTGAAATAGGTTTGCAAATTGCAGGTATTTTACAAACAATTCCTTCTTTAGCTCTACTCGGATTGTTAATTCCTTTAGTAGGTATTGGAACGACACCTGCAATTATCGCCTTAGTTATTTATGCTTTATTACCTATTTTTCAGAATACGTATTTGGGGATTTCAGAAATTGATCCAGCTATTGAAGAGGCGGCTGATGCCTTTGGAATGTCCAAAATGCGCAAGTTATTTAAAGTTGAACTACCGATGGCAAGACCGGCTATTGTTTCTGGAATCCGAACGGCTATGGTATTAATTATCGGAACTGCTACATTAGCAGCGTTAATCGGAGCTGGTGGTTTAGGGACGTTTATTCTTTTAGGGATCGACCGCAATGATATGCCATTAATCATCATCGGGACGGTTTCTGCAGCGTTGTTATCAATTATTTTAAGTTCGCTCATCCGTTGGTTTGAACGAGCAAAACCTTGGCAATCAATGATTGGCTTAGCTGTCTTGGTTGTATTATTGGGCGGCAGTGGAGCTTATTCTGCTTATGCTAATCGGCAACAAACCATAACAATTGCAGGAAAATTAGGCTCTGAGCCCGAAATTTTAATTAATATGTATAAGGATTTAATTGAAGATGAGGATTCAGATATTAATGTTGAAGTAGAACCGAACTTTGGGAAAACAACTTTTTTATATAATGCAGTTAAAAATGATCAAATTGACATTTATCCTGAATTTACAGGAACTGTATTAGAAACGCTTATCGACGACGAATCTATTGATACACAAGGACTTTCAGAAGAAGAAACTTATTCTCAAGCTAGAGAAAAGCTCCAAGAACAAGATCAGCTGACTCTATTAGAACCTATGAGCTATAATAACGCTTATGCATTAGCAGTGAAGGATGACTTTAAGGAAGAGCAACAGTTAGAATCTATCAGTGATCTTGCTAGCATCGAAGAAGACATCCAAGCTGGGATGACTTTAGAATTTATCGATCGTGAAGATGGGCTACGTGGGATCGAAGACTTATATGATTTAGACTTTGAAACAAGTTCAATGGAGCCTGCATTGCGTTACCAAGCTATTGATGACGGACGAGTGAACCTAATTGATGCTTATTCTACAGATAGTGAATTACGACAGTACCATTTAAGTATATTAAATGATGATAGAGGGCTATTTCCCAAATATCAAGGAGCTCCGCTTATGAGCACAGAGTTTGCAGAGGATAATCCACAAGTAGTAGAAGCCTTAGATAAACTAGGTGGAAAAATTACTGAAGAAGAAATGCAAGAAATGAATTATGAAGTCAATGTAGAAGATCAAGCGCCCGATGAGGTAGCTCATAATTACCTTGACGATAATGGTTTACTAGAGGGGGATGAATAATGAGTAAAGCAATTGAATTTCAACAGGTTTCAAAATCCTTTGGCGATACCATAGTCATCCCTGATATGAATCTTTCCATCGCTCAAGGAGAGTTATTTGTACTCGTTGGAACTTCTGGAAGTGGGAAAACAACCTCACTTAAAATGATTAACCGTTTAGAAGAACCGACACAGGGAAACATTTTAATTAGTGGGAAAAAAGCGAAAGACTATCCTTTGCAACAATTGCGTTGGTCAATGGGATATATCTTACAGCAAATTGCGCTTTTTCCTACGATGACAGTGTCTCAAAATATCGCTGTGATCCCAGAAATGAAAAAAGTTTCTAAAAAAGAGATTAATGACTTAGTTGATGAACTGTTAACCAAAGTTAATTTGGATCCTGAGAAATATCGCGATCGTATGCCAAGGGAGCTTTCTGGTGGGGAGCAGCAAAGGATTGGAATATTACGGGCTATAGCGTCAAAACCTGATATTGTTTTAATGGATGAGCCTTTTGGTGCTCTAGACCCTTTGTCACGGACGACTTTACAAGATTTGATACTAGATTTGCACAAAGAGTTAGAAAATACGATCATATTTGTAACGCATGATATGGATGAAGCGATGAAGCTAGGGGATCGAATTGGCATTATGGGAGACGGTAAGTTGTTACAAGTGGGTACTCCCAGGGAATTAGCCCAAAATCCTACGAATGATTTTGTTCGAGATTTCTTCCGTTCGGGCGCAGATAAAAGTATTTACCAAGTTCTTGTTAAAGATGTCGCCCAAAAAGAAGGTTATGAGACGGTGCCAAGTAACGAAACGAAAGTTGAGCCATTACAAGAAGAGGCTACATTACAAGATGTTTTTACCGCTTTAAGTAGTTATGATTATATTGAAGTGTTAGATTCACAACAAACTTCATTAGGATACTTATCTAAAAATCAAATTTTTCAATATTTGAGCCGAGTATGAAAAAGTAAAATATCCGGACTATATTTAATGAGCTGCGCAAATTACGGCTAGCTATATTATATAGTTCGGATATTTTTGCTTTTAAGCACTCAAAGGTTGTAAAATAACGATTTGCCTTTTTCCATGTTTTAATCGATTGACTTGAATAAAATTCTGATGCGCTATTCGCTCGTTTTTATTACAGATAATAGCGACTACTGAATTATTTAAATCAAGTGTTTGATAAATATGATCTAATAACAGTTTAGCAGGTTGCTCTCGTATGTCTCCTTGCCAGTGAGCCATGTTTCCATAAGGCAAGTCTGTTATAACAATATTAACCTTTTTGAAGAAAGGGGGACCTTCTGTGATATCCCATGGAAAGCATTGGACTTCTTTTTGAGGTGCTTTTGTATCGAGCAACAGTGCCGCTAAACGTTTAGCACTATGAAGTACTTCTGCTGATTGTGTCTGTTCTTCTTGGCTTTTATTAACTGATTGCAATGTCTTTATTTTTTGATTTAGAGTCTCATCTGTAAGAAGGTTCAAATTTTTTTGAGCGTATGTCAGCGCACTTTTATCAATATCAGTGCCATATATTTTTGTTAGATTTGTACTATAAATAAATCCGAGAACAGTTAACAAATGGGCTCCACCGCAACAAGGGTCGTAGATAGTTAAGTGGTCTGTACTTTTAAGAAAAGACAAGCATCTTGCCATAATTTCACTGGCAATTCTTACAGGAAATGCTGGCGTTCTAGGGGCGTTAACTAATACTTTGTCACTAGAAAAATCACTGTAATCTTTTTTTAAAGTTTCAAATTTAAATTTCATTTCTAAAGGCTCTTTTCTAAATCTACTTTTGTTTATATCCAATATGTAGCGCACAAGCGCCAAACATGAATGTCGTATAAAAGGTATTGACGAATCCAACTTTTTGAAACATTTGCTTAAGTTCGTTTACATGGACAAATTGTTGAGTTGTTTGTTGGAGATAGATATAATCCTTTCGATCATTATGTTTGAATTTAGCAATAATGGGTACGAGTTTAAAATAAAGAGACCAAAAAGGATAAATAAGTTTATTTTCTGGTTGAGAAGTTTCTAAACAGGCGACCATTCCTTCTGGCTTTACCACCCGTTTCATTTCTTCTAATACTTGAGAAGCATCAGGCACATTACGTAGACCAAATCCGATGGACACAAGATCAAACGTATTATCTTCAAAAGGAAGGGCCATGGCATCTCCTTGGATTAAAGTTGTTTGTTTATCAACTTTGGCTTGCTTTATTTTTTTATTCGCAATTTCTAGCATGTTTTTACTAAAATCTAAACCTACGACTTTTCCTGTACTTCCTACCGTTTTGGCTAAGTCAATAGTCCAATCGCCTGTCCCACAACATAAATCAAGAGCTTTTTGGCCGGTTGTTAAAGAAAGTTTCGTCATAGTTTTTTTTCGCCAACGTTTGTGCATGCCCAAAGAAATGGCACTATTTGTAGTATCGTAAGTAGATGAAATACGATCAAAAAGAGCTTGCACTTTGGCTTCTGAATTTTTATTTGTGCGAGACATTTTCTGCTCCTTTCGTTGAGTTTGTTAGTAAGATTGTATCAAAACTAGGTTAAAACTTAAATCAATTGATTCTCACAAGCGATAAGGTGAAAATAGAGAAGAAAGTAAAAATATAATGACCAGTAAACAAATTTGGTTTAAAATGAAAATAGTAGGAGGAGAGATACTTATGAGGAAACAAAATGGTTTTAAAGATGATTTTTTATGGGGCGGTGCAGTAGCTGCCAACCAAGTTGAAGGCGCTTATGATGTTGACGGTAAAGGGTTATCCGTTCAAGATGTTACTCCTGATGGTGCTATGGGACGTATTACAGAGGGTCCCACTGAAGACAATTTAAAATTAAAAGCGATTGATTTTTATCATCATTATAAAGAAGACATTGCTCTTTTTGCCGAAATGGGCTATAAAGTTTTTCGTACTTCAATTGCTTGGAGTCGCATTTTCCCTAATGGCGATGATGAAGAGCCTAATGAAGCTGGTCTACAATTTTATGATAATGTATTTGATGAGTGCTTGAAATACGGCATAGAGCCTTTAGTGACTTTATCTCATTATGAAACGCCTCTACACTTAGCCGAAAAATATGATGGTTGGAAAGACCGACGAATGATTGGTTTTTTTGAAAAATATGCGCGAACGGTCTTTAACCGTTATAAGGATAAAGTAAAATATTGGCTAACATTTAATGAAATAAATTCTGTTTTGCATATGCCATTTATTTCAGGTGGCATTAAAACGCCTAAAGAAGACCTAAGTGACCAAGAGTTATATCAAGCCGTTCATCATGAACTGGTGGCTTCTGCTTCAGTAACTAAGATTGCCCATGAAATTAATCCTGAATTTCAAGTAGGGTGTATGGTTTTGGCTATGCCTACTTATCCGATTTCATCCAATCCTGAAGATGTTTTGGCGGCAAAAGAAGCAGAAAATACAAATTATGCATTTACGGATATTCATGTTCGAGGAGAATATCCTGGACATTTGCTACGTTTCTTTGCAGAAAATGGTATAGACATTCAATTTGAAAAAGGTGACGCTGAACTATTAAAAAATCATCCAGTAGATTTTATTTCCTTTAGTTATTACATGAGTGTAGCTGCTGCAGCACATCCAGAAGAATATAGTTCTGGAGCTGGAAATGTTATTGGTGGCATCGAAAATCCACATTTAGAAAAATCTGAATGGGGATGGGCGATTGACCCTGTTGGTCTACGGATTGTTCTAAATGATTTTTATGACCGTTATCGAGTTCCTTTGTTTATTGTAGAAAATGGTTTAGGAGCAAAAGACCAATTAATTCAAGACGAAAATGGACAATATACAGTTGAAGATGATTATCGAATGGATTACATGCAACAACACCTAGCTCAAGCTAAAGAAGCGGTAAAAGATGGTGTTGATCTAATGGGATATACTTCTTGGGGATGTATTGACTTAGTAAGTGCATCTACAGCGCAAATGAGTAAACGTTATGGTTTTATTTATGTAGATCGTAATGATGATGGCTCTGGTTCGTTAAATCGTTATAAGAAAAAATCATTTGACTGGTATAAAAAAGTGATTGAAACAAACGGAGAAAATTTATAATTTCAAAGGAGATAAAAAAGGCGGGAAAGCTTATTTTCCGCCTTTTTTTAAATCATAAAATAACATAAATAATTGTTGTGAGCAGGATTTATTTATTGACTCTTTAGGGTTTTCGTTTAGAATAAAATAAAAGGGAAAACTTGCTGCGCATTCAAATGTATGATACAATTCTGTACGTTTTGCAGAGGAGTTGAACGTAAAGATGAAAAATAAATTTAATCTTCAAGCATTACTGATCAGCTGTCTTGCAACATTTATTTTGAGTGTAGCAGTAAATAATGATGCGAATACCTTTGTTGCTGCACCTTTTCAACCAATTCAGGAAAAACTTGCAGATGAGTCAAGTCAGGAGTCGCCGTCTTCAAGTGCACAGTCGTTCAAAAAAGAAACAACTGAGACCACTTCAACCACTGAACAGCCTGCAGCTGTTACAAGTACGAGTTCAAGTTCGATTGAAGAAGTAACAGATAACACAGAAATGACAACAAATCAAACGACAACGACAAGCAGTAACTATACGACAGATGAACAAACAACTGAGACAAGCAATGAGCAAACGCAAGAAACAACGGAAACGACAAGGGAAACAAGCGAAACTGTAGATTCTGAAACAACAGAAGATACAGAAACGAATGAAAATGAAGTAAGTGAGACCTTCAATACAACTGAATCATCAGAAACGACGGAGTCCGTAGAAGACACAGAAACTTCTGAAACACAAGAAGAGTCTTCTGCCAATACTCCGGAGGTAAGAGGACAAGCGAGGGAGGAAGAAGAGAGTCATGAGGAACCAACAGATTCTACTCGCGAAGAATGGGAATAAATAAAATAAGGATAGGAAATCTAGCAGCTATAGGTTTCCCATCCTTATTTTTATATAATTATTTGTTCGTTATTAAGACATTTTGAGTAAATAACTAGCTGGAAGAAGTTCGACTAACCAAATGCCACTTTTTGTAGAGTAAAAAGCATAGCCATTTTCTGCAGCTTTTAGCGCATAAATATAGAAAACAGCGGGAGGATCAGCGTGCCGTCTGCCAATTTTTTTAGCTGTCTCTAGATTCTCTGATAAATGGACGAATTCACGCCCCATCTTATTTAACCCTTCTGATTGGATGATTTTTGCAGCAGTTGGACTTGTACCATGATATAAAATCTCAGGGGGGATGTCAGGCCCTTGTAAAGGTAAAACCGAAACACTGTGTCCATATAGTGCTCTGATATAATCTCCTTCAATGACATAACGTTGTCTAGGGCTTTCATTTATGATCTGTTCAATTTGAGCTTGGTCGATTTTTTGCCCGTAATGAGCGTTGAATTTATCGATGAATTCATTAATTTCTATCCGTCCATACTCATCTAAGTTAATTCCAATTTTTTCAGGTCGATGTCTTAAGACAAGAGAAAGTCGCTTACTGAGTTTAGTGAGTTTTTCATTCATCATAACTTCACTCCTTTATTGTATTTTAACAAAAGGAACAAGTTGGGGCATGGGCGAATTTAACTATTCATTTGAAAAGATGTCCTTATATTTGCCTCTAAACTTACTTTTTGTTAGACTAAAATTAACGGACGAAATGTTGTATATGTATGAACAAAATTTGGAGATATGGCGTTTTTTGAAAACAAATTAGGAACCGCTTTCTAACTTTTATCAAATTGCAACATTGTTTTCAGTAAAACAATCAAGCTTTCCTAGAATTTATCAATGAAAGGAAGAGATGTTATGAGTCATGTAGATAATATAGTGAAGTTAATTGGGAATACTCCTTTGGTAAAGTTAAATAAAATTGTCCCTGAGGAAGCAGCAGACGTTTATGCTAAGTTAGAGTTTTATAATCCTGGAGGTTCAGTAAAAGATCGAATTGCACTTGCCATGATTGAAGCCGCTGAAAAAGACGGACGTTTGCAAGCTGGGGGTACAATTGTTGAACCAACTTCAGGAAACACGGGAATTGGTTTAGCTATGGTAGCTGCAGCTAAAGGATATCGTTTAATTATTACTATGCCAGATACGATGAGTATAGAACGTCGCTCTTTGATGAAAGGCTATGGTGCTGAATTACTTTTAACACCAGGCGCAGATGGGATGAGCGGAGCCATTCAAAAGGCACATGAATTAGTTGATGAACATGGGTACTTTTTGCCTATGCAATTTGAAAATCCTGCTAACCCAGAGATACATGAAAAAACGACCGGTCAAGAAATTATTAAAGATTTTGCTGGAAATACTCCAGATGCCTTTATCGCTGGTATAGGAACTGGAGGGACAATCACTGGAGTCGGACATGCCCTTAAAAAATTAAATGAAAATGTTCAGCTTTATGGTTTAGAAGCTTCTGAAGCAGCGCTAATCAAAGAAGGAATTAAGGGTAAACACAAAATTCAAGGGATATCAGCCGGGATTGTTCCAGATGTGTTGGATCAATCTGTTTATCAAGATATTGTTACTGTATCTAGCCAACAAGCTATTGATATGGCGCATAATGTAAGCGCGAAAGAAGGATTTTTGCCAGGCATTTCTGGTGGGGCAAATATTTTTGGTGCCATTGAAATAGCGAAAAAACTAGGAAAAGGAAAAACGGTGGTGACTGTTGTCCCAGATAATGGGGAACGTTATCTATCTACCGACCTATTTAAATTTGATGAATAATTTAGAAAAGGCTAGGAGTGCTTTCCTAGTCTTTTTTTGTGTGGTAAAAAAAGAACCATTGATTGCTGAATGAACATTAAAAAGCCAAAGTAATGTTCATTCAAGAAATGAATCACTAGATGGTTATATTTTTATGAACGATTAAATTTTGTTAAGATGAACATATAACAAGAAAGGTGAGGCTGATGACAGGACGTTTATTTCATTACAATACACTAGGTACGCTAATGAAAGGCGGGTTTGACGGTGCGTTTTCATTCCATAACGTATTAAAAAATGCAGGAATCGGCATAGGAACTGTGGATCAATTAGATGGAGAACTAGTGGTTTTAGACCAACATGGATACCGATTTGATGTGGAAGGTCAAATCCATGAAGTTCGACCGGAAGAAACGACACCTTATGCTGCTGTTATTGATTTTGTTCCAGAAAACAAGAAGACATTAGCAAAAAAGACAACGAAAGAAACTTTAGAAGAAACATTGACCTGTCAATTTTCGAGTAAAAATGTTTTCCGAGCTGTGAAAATTCAAGGAACTTTTAATAAAATCAGATGCCGTTCGGTACAAAAGCAGGAAAAACCGTACCCAGACTTGGTTGATGTTGCAAAAGATCAAGCAGAGTTCACAGCCGAGGATATTACCGG
Source organism: Tetragenococcus muriaticus DSM 15685 (assembly GCF_000423785.1). Lineage (GTDB taxonomy): Bacteria > Bacillota > Bacilli > Lactobacillales > Enterococcaceae > Tetragenococcus > Tetragenococcus muriaticus. The sequence continues at coordinate 21,806 of NZ_AUIQ01000022.1, forward strand.
GACTTTAGTAGGAATTTATACGCCTGAGCTCTTTGGAGCCATTTCTGCTACCGGCTTTCATTTGCATTTTATTAGTGATGACCATCGTTTTGGTGGTCATGTCTTAGCTTTTGAAATTGACGTCCCAACTGTTGAATGGCAAACAGTAGATACTGTAGAACAAAAATTTCCAACGGACAACGAAACATTTATGAATACAGAATTTGATTATAGTAGTGTACTATCAGACATCGATCAGTCTGAATAAAAGAGGAGGAATTTTATTATGAGTAAAGTAGCTGTAGTATTTGCGCCAGGATTTGAAGAAATCGAAGGATTAACGATTGTCGATGTATTACGTAGAGCAGAAGTAGATGTGACTATGGTAGGTTTCGACCAGGAAGTTACAGGAAACCACAATATCACTATTAAAAGTGATCAACTTCTAGATGAAAGCTTGAAAGATTTCGATATGATTGTGTTGCCTGGAGGTACACAAGGAGCTAATAATTTAAAAAATAACACAACCGTAATAGAAAACTTACAAGCAGCATATAAAGATGGGAAACAAATTGCTGCTATTTGTGCAGCCCCGATTGCTTTAGAAGAAGCAGGCTTACTCAAAGATAAAACCTATACATCTTTTCCTGGAGTGCAAGAAAATATTCAATCTGGCGAGTACTCAGAACATTTAGTAGTCAAAGATGGTCGTATCACCACGAGTCGTGGACCTGCGACAGCTATGGCCTTTAGTTATCGTCTTGTAGATATTCTAGGAGGAAACAGTGACGCTATTAAAGACGCTATGCAATATGATAAATTAGTTGCTTCTTTTTTAGAGAATTAGTGTTTGACAAATGAAAAAAAACTCGTTATATTTACCTTAAGAATTTAACACGGAGGATCTTAGGATGAATCAAGGAAATCTGTTTGCTATTTTTTCATACAGCTGTTGTCAGATGTCGCGTTTTGGTGATATCTGACTAGTTTTGCGTGAACTTAATTGAGTTTTTTTAGAAGTTCAAATAGCAAGCTGGTTTTGAAGGACCCAGGGCGCGAAAATCAATTATGATTTTCGCGCTTTTTTTCGTGCAAAAGAAAGGTGGTAAGAATAAAATGTTAGTAAAACAAGCAACGCAATTGATTGGGAATACTCCCTTAATTGACTTACAAATGGAAATACCCAAACAAAGTCATATTTATGCCAAATTAGAAATGTACAATCCTGGTGGAAGCATCAAAGATCGCTTAGGGAAATATTTGTTCGAAAAGGCGATGAAAGAAGGCGAAATTAACCGTCATACTACAGTAATTGAACCTACAGCAGGAAATACCGGGATCGGTTTTGCTTTGATTGCACAGGCTTATCAATTACCTACGATCTTAGTTGTCCCTGAAAATTTTAGTTTTGAAAAACAAGAACTAATGAAAGCCTTAGGAGCTAAAATTGTTCATACGGCAAGTGAAGATGGCATCAAAGGGGCCATCAAAAAAGCACGAGAACTAGAAAAAGAGCAAGAAAATGCTTTTGTTCCCATGCAATTTGAGAATGAAGCGAATCCAGAGACTTACTATCATACGTTAGCTCCAGAAATTGAGGAAGATTTGCAAGCGCCTATTGCTGCGTTTGTAGCAGGAGCAGGCAGTGGCGGTTCATTTGCAGGAAGTGCGAAATATTTAAAAGAAAAAAATCCTCATTTAAAAACAGTGGTCACTGAACCAGAAGGCTCTATTTTAAATGGAGGTCCAGCGCATTCTCATAAAACAGAAGGTATTGGCGTTGAATTTATGCCACCATTTTTTTCGGAGATCCCTATTGATGAGATACAAACAATTTCTGATGAGGAGACCTTTTTCTATGTGAAAAAAGCGGCCAAAGAATTAGGCCTATTTATTGGAAGTTCAAGTGGAGCAGCATTAGCCGCAAGTTTAAAAATGGCAGAAAAGCTTCCTCCTAAAAGCAATATTGTCACCATTTTTGCTGATAGTAGTGAGCGTTATTTAAGCAAACACATTTACCAATAAGAAAGAGAGGAATTTATAATGGAATTTAATACAAAACTAATACATGGCGGGACTTCAATGGATGAAACAACAGGGGGCATGTCTGTTCCAATTCACATGGCTACGACCTTTCAGCAAAAAAAGATTGGCGCAAATAAATATGATTATTCACGTTCAGGAAATCCGACGCGCGAAGCAGTCGAAAGTTTAATTGCTGACCTTGAAGGAGGACAAGAAGGTTTGGCTTTTGCCTCAGGTTCAGCTGCAACACAAACGATCTTTTCTTTATTTTCTGCAGGTGACCATTTTATTGTAGGCAATGATGTTTATGGCGGGACGTTTCGTTTGATTGACGGTGTGTTAAAGCGTTTTGGTATGACATTTACAGCTGTCGATACTCGTGATTTGGCTGCTATTAAACAAGCAATTACTCCGAATACTAAAGCGATCTATTTGGAAACACCAACAAACCCATTACTTCATGTCACCGACATTCAAGCTGTAGCTGACATTGCTCGATCCAATCATTTGTTAAGTATCATAGATAGTACGTTTAGTTCTCCTTACATCCAACGACCTATTGAATTTGGTGTAGATTTGGTCATTCATAGTGCTTCTAAATATTTAGGAGGGCATAGTGATGTGATTGCTGGACTTGTGGTTGCTAAGGATGAAGAGCTAGCAGCAGAACTTCGTTATTTACAAAATGCGATCGGCGGTGTCTTATCTCCGCACGATAGTTGGCTTTTACAAAGAGGTATGAAAACATTGGGGCTGCGTATGCGTGCACATTTACAAAATGCAGAAGCCGTTTTTAATTACTTAGCCGAACAACCTTTAGTAAGTAAAATTTATTATCCAGGTAATTCGGAAAATGTAGATTTTTCTACAGCTAAAAAACAAATGAATGGGTACGGCGCAATGATTTCTTTTGAATTACAAGAAGGTTTAGACCCTAAGGAATTCGTTGAGCAATTACAAGTCATCACGCTAGCCGAAAGTTTAGGAGCAGTTGAAAGTCTTATCGAAATTCCTGCTTTAATGACTCATGGTTCTATCCCGAAAGAAACTCGTTTAGCTAATGGGATAAAAGATGAATTAATACGTTTGTCTGTAGGTGTTGAAGATCAAGAAGATATTTTAGCCGATCTTTCCCAAGGATTTAATTACTTGAAAGGAAACTAGCCATGTTTAAAACTGCCCGAGCTATTTTAGAGCAAGATCCTGCGGCTCACAGTTTAGCCGAAGTTGTTTTGACTTATCCTGGCGTGCGCGCGCTTTTTTGGCATCGTATAGCGCAGTATTTTGCTTATCGTCGACACCCTTTTTTAGCCAGTGTTATGAGACGGCATAATGAACATCGAACGGGAGTGTCTATAGAACCCCGAGCTCAAATTGGCAAACGAGTATTTATTGATCATGGAGTAGGCGTCGTTATTGGGGAAACGAGCATTATAGAAGATGATGTAGTGATGTTACATGGTGTAACGCTTGGTTCTCGTTATATTGATGATACTGGACGACGACATCCACATATCAAAAAAGGAGCTTATATAGGTGCGAATGCTCAAATTCTGGGTCCGGTAACCATCGGAAAAGCTAGTAAAATTGGCGCAGGCGCCGTTGTATTAAAAGATGTTCCAGACTATGCGACGGCAGTAGGAAACCCAGCCAGGATTATTGAAAAATAATAGATTTATATAATGAAAAACCTCCTGATTGTTAATTTTATTTAACAGTTAGGAGGTTTTTTATTTAATGATGTTGTTTATTGAAAGGATGGGGGCTGCTATTTTTGGTTCGAATTTTCTTTAAAATCTTTTATTTTGCAAAAGTACGAAAATGAAATTCTATAAAATATAATAATGACTGTAAAAAATAACCTTTTGAGGCCTGATTGTATTTAAAATGATTGTCTTCCACTTTAAATACAATAAAGGGAAATTTACTCCAAGCTTTCTTATTTGTTAAATAAAGAAAGGAAGTCTCCCTGATAACCTTCATTTATATGTCCACTGCAACGGACATATCTAAGGGAAGCGCTTTCTAATGTATACGTTAAGATAAAAATGTAAGGGAGGAAGAGAAACGATGACGACAAAAGAAAACCGGGAGCAGAATCTATTACTTCTTCTATCGAAACAAAGAGATTATGTCACCTCAACTGAATTAGCAACTGAATTAGCGGTTTCTAAAAAGACAGTTTATCGTTTGATAAGAAAAATTAATGACAACTATCCAGAAGGTGATTTAATTTCTTCTGAAAAAGGACGGGGATATAAATTAGATTATGAAAAGTATATTTCCATGAATTTGACACAAATGGATAATAGTTCTTCTGCTTATTCACCTGAAGAAAGGCGGAATCGTATTATGGAGGAGTTATTATTAACTTCTCCTAAAGCTAAAAATGTGTACGATTTATTTAAAGATTATTATGTAGGAGATTCAGTGATTTTTAATGACGAGCAAGCCATCTCGGATCAGTTATCAGAATATCAATTAAAGTTGATCAGAAAAAATCGAGCTATCCAAGGAGAAGAAGGAAATATACGACAAGCGATAGCTGATTTCATACAAGCTTTTAATACAGTAGACATTGATGAACTAGCAAGTGTAAGGGAATCAAGGTTAAATACTTATGACGCGTTGTTTGTTCTTAACAAAATAAAGAAAATAGAGAAAAACTTAAAAATGACACTTCCATATCCATATAATATTAACATTTTTTCGCACCTTTATATTTTAATCACGCGTTCAAGAAATGTTGGCTTATTGAAAATTAATGACAGGAACGTTTTGACAAAAGAAGAAAAAGAGCAACTTTCAAAAGATACTACATTGTATGAAGTTGCAAATAGCACAATTACAAATATTGAGCAATATTTAAATAGAAGTTTACCTGAAATTGAAATCTTTTATCTGTATCAATACTTAGCTTCTTCTCGTATGCAAAGTGTAGTTGATGATACGGATAAATTTTCTGAGCAAGTAACTCAAATTACATATACTTATATGGAAGAAATGAGTGAAAAATTAGGAATTTCCATCTTTGATACACGATTTTTTTCTGATCTAGCGAACCATATCAAACCAATGATTAATCGTTTAAAACATAAAATACGTATTAAAAATGGTTTATTGGATGAAATTAAACTTTCTTATAAAGAAATTTACGGAAAAGTAGACCTGAATGATTTATAAATTTTTCCAAGGATTATTCAAGCCTTGGCATGCTCTTTTTTCTAAAGGTTTCATTGCTTCACCTTCTGGGTGTACAAAAAGAACGCACTCTGTGTTATTGTAAAGTCGACGAAACATAACAATAAAGGAGTGCGTTCTTATGTCTATCACTTTACAACAAAAATCGCTGACATTCAATGACCAAAAAGCCATTTCAGTCGCCAACGATGGTGGCAACTTAACCAATGACGCGGGGCTCGTCTTGCTTTCGGAGTTTTTAAATCAAATTCGTTTTGATTCACTGTTAGCGCAATACGTTCATATTCCAGAGCATCGTTCCTTCGCCCAACATGAATGGCTGGACGTCGTAAAACAATGGTTATTTCAATTGATCGCTGGTTATTCTCGAGACCGAGACGCCAACACCTTACAATATGATCGCCTTTTTAAGGAAGCATTGAAACAAGAACGACTCAGTTCGCAATTTATGATGTCTACTTTGCTTCATACCTTAACAGAAGAAACTATCAACCAATTATTACAAGTGGCGAAAAAACTTGGCGATTTAGGCATGGACCAGCAAAACAGTCAACAACTCGTGCTTGATCTAGATTCCACCTGTTGTCCTACCTACGGAAA
>NZ_AUIQ01000023.1 GCF_000423785.1 Tetragenococcus muriaticus DSM 15685
CATGCACCAAAACCAGGTGACACAGTGAAAAATGGTGACACTCAATACTTTACTCCTGATTTTGCAGTAAGAATGTAAAAAGAAATGAGAATTTAAAGCTGCCGAAAATTTCGGCAGCTTTTTTTGGCTGTAACGACTATTTACTTTAATTATAAGAAATGAACAATGAACAAACCAAGGCTTAAAAATGGAACAAAAGGAAGTTGTAATGTTTTAATTTGTTTTGTAGTAGTAAGTGAGATTCCCCAATAGATGACAAGAGCTAAAGAACTAGCAACAAATAAAAGCTGTGTTAATTCAATTATTGTAAGCCAAGGCGCCCAAAATAAGAGTAAAAGTAGATCTCCCATCCCCATGGCCTCTTTTAGAAATAAAATAATGATACTACAAATTAAAAAATAAAGTATGACGCTTTCCCAATAAATTGGCATTTTAAAAATTAGAAATAAACTAATTAAACCTAGGTGAGTTGGGTAAAAAATCTTTGGTTCTATTATTAAATAATAAATATCCGTTAGGGAAAGAAGCAAGGCAACTGTTAACCAGCTTAAAGTGAGAATACATTCTTTTGTTGAAGGTTGATTAAAGCTGAAAGTAAAAATAAAACCGGATAAGACTTCTGTGATAAAGTAAGTAACTGGAATTTTTTTATGACATGTTCTACAGCGAAATTTTAACAAAATAGAGGAAATAATAGGGATCATCTCCCAAAATTTTAGCGTTCTTTGACAATGAATGCACTGTGACCTTGCAATAGTGAAAGGTTGTTTTATTGGTATTCGTTCTGCGATAACGCAAAGAAATGAACCAAAACAACTTCCTAATATATAATAAATCATCAAAATCCCTCCTTTTTTCTTTCTCAAAGATAAATACGCAAAAAAGTGAGTTTTTATTTTTTGATCGAATTTTCTATTTGAGAAGCTTTCTCAAATAATGAAATTTAATATATTTTTTTTCTTATTTATACTATGATAAATATATCAAGATAAAGGAGGAACTATACATGAAGTTTGAAAGAACTAAGGAAATATTGAATCAATTAGTTGCAGATTTAAGTCAATTTGCCGCTGTGATTCATCAAGCCCATTGGTATATGCGAGGACCTGAATTTTTAACACTGCATCCAATGATGGATGATTATATGGATGAAATTAACGACCAGCTAGATGAAATTGCGGAACGTTTGGTCGCATTGGATGGTTCTCCTTATTCCACATTGCAAGAATTTGCTGATCATACGGGGATCAAAGATGAAGTTGGCACTTGGGATCGTTCAATGAATGAACGATTGGAAACTTTAGTATCTGGTTACCGTTATTTGGCAGACCTTTATCAAAAAGGGATCGAAGCTTCTGGTGAAGAAGGCGATGATGCCACACAAGATGTCTTTATTGCTTATAAAAGAGATATCGAAAAAAATATATGGATGATTCAAGCTGAACTTGGTCATGCGCCCAATAATGACCCAGCTCAATAAAAACTATTAAATTTAAAGGGAATCTATGATAACTTACTCATAGGTTCTCTTTTTATATGATTTTTTTTATTATTAAAAGAAAAACATTGACTTTATGCTTTTTTATAGGTATCATGTTAAATGGTATTGTTTGCCCCACAAGAGCCCCGGAAACTCAAGTGTATGTCAAACATTCGAAATTGAATTGGAGGAAGAAATCTTGCGTACAACATATATGGCTAAACCAGACGAAGTAGATCGTAAATGGTATGTAATCGATGCAACAGATGTTTCTTTGGGACGTCTTTCTACTGTAGCCGCATCGATCCTTCGTGGAAAAGATAAACCAACATATACACCTCATGTGGATACAGGTGATAATGTTATCGTGATTAATGCAGATAAAGTAAAATTAACAGGTAAAAAAGCAACTGATAAGAAATACTATCGTCATTCTCATTACCCAGGTGGATTGACATCAACTTCAGCAGGTGAAATGCGTGCTAAGAATTCTCGCCGTTTGGTTGAAACTTCTGTCAAAGGAATGCTTCCTAAAAATCCTTTAGGACGCGCTCAAGGAATGAAGTTACATGTTTATGGTGAAGCAACTCATCCGCATGCTGCACAAAAACCAGAAGTACTGGACATTACAAATTTAATCTAATAGGAGGGAACCTTATTGGCACAAGCTCAATATATCGGCACTGGTCGTCGTAAAAACGCAGTTGCTCGTGTGCGCTTGGTACCAGGCACTGGCCAAGTTACTATAAATAAAAAAGACGTTGAAGACTATATTCCACACGCTGACTTACGTGAAGTAATCAATCAACCGTTTGCTACTACTGAAACATTAGGTACGTATGATACTTTTGTAAATGTAGACGGTGGTGGTTACGCAGGACAAGCCGGTGCGATCCGTCATGGGATTGCTCGCGCTTTGTTGGAAGTAGACCCTGACTTTCGTTTAGCGTTAAAACGTGCTGGTTTACTTACTCGTGATCCACGTATGGTGGAACGGAAAAAAGCCAACCACAAGAAAGCACGTAAATCTCCACAATTCTCAAAACGTTAATCAATTCTTTATTGTATCGACCTTTATAAACAATTTTTGGTTTAAATTGGTCCAAATTATTAATTTAATAAAGAGCTTAATCGTTTTAAAGCACCAGCAAAGCGCTGGTGCTTTTTTTATCCATTGATTCAATTTTTGAAAGATGTTGAAAAAAATAAAATGATTCGTATGAGCAGAAACAGTACAGTACGGAGGAGAAACGAGGTATAATTTTATGAAAAAATGGGCATTATGGCAAAAGATCATAGGAATTATTTTATTGACTGGGATTATTTTATTTGGCGTTGGTGCCATTTACGTACATCAAAGTACATATACAGCTTCTGAAGTAGCACAGAAGCAAAGCGAACAAGCAACACATGAAAAGGATTATGATCTCTACTCTGATGGACAGACAAGTAAACTGAGCATTATCTTCTATCCTGGCGCTTTTGTCACGACTGAGAGCTATAGTCAGTGGGCCACTCAAGTCGCTTCAGCAGGTTATAGTGTCTATGTATTACATATGCCCTTAAACCTAGCTGTTTTTTCTAAGGACGCTGCACAAGAGGTTATTGAAGATTCTCCAGAAGAAAGGTTTGTTTTAGCAGGGCATTCCCTTGGTGGAGTAATCGCTAGTCGCTTTGCAGCGGAACATTCTAAAGAAATAGACGGGCTTATCTTTTTAGCTAGTTACCCAGATGAAAAAGGAACATTAAAAAATACAGATTTGTCTGTTCTTTCAATGACTGCTTCAAACGATGAAGTATTGGATTCGACAAAATATTATCAAGCAAAAGACTATATGCCAACGCGCACAACATCTGTGGAAATAAAAGGAGGAAACCACGCAGAGTTTGGCAGTTATGGTGCACAAAAAGGAGATGGAAGTGCAACGATTTCAAATAAGGAACAACAAATAAAAATTAGTACTTATATAGTCGAATGGTTGGATAGTTTAGAAGAAAAGTAATCTAATCATTTTTTAGCGAACACTTTGACAAAAGTATCGATTTTGTTGTTAATATCTTATAAGTTGTTAGGGTCCATTAAGTTAGTTTTTTACAATACCAAAGATCCATAGCGCTATGATCACTTTCAATTAAAGGTTGATTTAGTAGTTTAAAGCCATATTTTTCATACAAATGCCAAGCGTTTGTTAAACTTGTGTGAGTTTCAAGGTAACAACCCTGGTAATGTTGAGCTGCAAAACCCAATGCGATAGACATTAGCTTTTTAGAAAAACCTTGTCCTTGAAAGTTACTGTCGACATATAATTTCTGTAGTTCACATATTTCAGGAATGTCTTCAAGTGGGGCGATCCCCACCCCACCGATAATTTTATTTTGTTGTTCAATAACCCAATACTGCGCATCAGTTAGCTGAGAATAGTAAAAAGATAGTTGCTGCAAATAAGGGTCAAAATAAGCTGTTCCTGGTTTATCTAAACCAGCTGAAATTAAAGAAGATTGAATCAATTGAGCCAATTGTTTATTGTCGGCTTCCTGTAAAGTTCTAATAATCATTGAAAGTCTCCTTATTTTAATATTTTTCTAGTATAGTAAGCAATTAAGGCCTATTTGTCAATAATTATGTAAATTTCCTCTAAAAATGTTTATTTTTGTTTTAAATTCTTGTTTGTTTTTGTAAAATATGAATAAAGAGAACTATAGTTAGGAGTAAATCAATGTTAAAAGAAGAGCGTTTGGACGCAATTGTTGCTTTAGTTGACCAAAAAAGAGCGATTAAAGTGAATGATATTGTAGACCGATTAGGGGTTTCGGATATGACTGTGCGCCGAGATCTTACAGAACTAGAAAAAGCGAGTCGTTTAAAAAGAGTGCACGGCGGAGCTCAGACGTTGAATACCTATCGTCCTGAAGAATTATCGCATGCTGATAAACAGATCATTAATAAAGAGGAAAAACGAGAAATTGCTCAAAAAGCTGTTCAACTGATTCAAGAAGAAGAAACGGTTTATTTAGGACCTGGAACAACGATTGAGTTATTAGCAAATATCATGGAATTTGATAATCTACGAGTGGTAACGAATTGTTTGCCGGTATTTCAAACTTTAAGTAAAAAAAGAGGAAATATTAAAGTGTACTTAGTTGGAGGTGAAATGCGAGCTCTAACGAAAGCCTTTTTTGGGGAAATAACAAATAAAGCTTTACAAGATATGCATTTTCACCGCGCTTTTTTTAGTTCCAATGCAGTTAAAGGAAATGAAATTATGACAGCCACTATTGAGGAAGGACAGACCCAAGCAATTGCTTTAGACAATTCTGTGGAGCGCTATTTATTACTTGATTCTTCCAAGGTTGAAAAAGAAGATTTTTATACCTATTATAATCTACGTGATGTAACTGCCGTGGTAATGAACCAAGATGACTATGATACTTATCAGAAAGTAGAAAAAGAAGTTCAAGTCATTGTTTGATATTTAATACAAAACACACAGACTTGTGATAACGTAACTATCAAAAGTCTGTGTGTATTTTATAAAGAATTAATTTTCTGCTTTTTCAGCTTTATAGGCAGCGTTACGTTTATTCATTTCATAACGATACCACATGAATATCAATAGATAAGCAATAAGGCCAAGAGCTGCATAAATAATAAATTCAATTTGGCCTTGAGAAGCGTTACCTACAAGATAGCCGAGGAATTTTTCCATTGGTCCTTCCATAGTTGTTTGAGAAATCAGTTGGTTACTGGCGACACCTTCAGGGAAAGCTCCGATATTTTTAGCCATATTGGTAACAAATGGAGCTGCTAAGGTACCAGCCCATAAGAATACAGGCAATTCAATGGCGCCGATGACAATCATGCGGATAATTCTACCTCGGGTAACCACTAGTAACGCCGGGGTAACACCCATAGCTATAATACCTCCCAGAGGCAATAAATAATTGCCTGGTAATACGATGGCTTCTAATAGCATGATCGGTGCTAAGATGTTAGCTGCTGCCCAAATTTCAGCACGCCCAGCTAAAAATGGCCAATCGAGACCGATATTTAAAGTACGTCCCTTTAAACGTTTGGAAGCAAAGTCGGTAATTCCTTGGGAAAGAGGCTCAATGGAATCAATGAACCATTGTCCAATAAGAGAGAATAGCTCCAAACTGACAGCGGCAGTAAAGGACAATTCAAAAATTTCTGTGGGGGTTTGTCCGGCAAGTAATCCCACAAATATACCTAGGTAAATACCTATGGCAAACTTGGACCCCCAAAAGCCTACTTTGTTATTTAATTTCGCGGCATCAAAATCATACTTATCCAACCAAGGAAAGATCTTATCAAAAATTTTATCAAAAACCATAATAATTGGATTCATCATATAATTCATGTGTGTTGTAGTCATTGGATTGTTGTCTGGCGCATCTAGTAAATCATTGAAAGTCGGCTTCATTAGATCGGAATTAATAATTTTAAAGATGCCGATAAAAATAACTAGGGCGGTGGCGATTAATAAATTGGCACCACACCAAATAGCAAATAAACCAACAAAAGCTAAATGCCAAACATTGAATATATCAACATCTAGCGTATTAGTCTTTTTCCATACGAGCATAATAACATTGAGAATCACTAAAATTAATAGAAAATAAAGCGTATACGGAGAGCCCCAAGTAATTGTTGCTAAGGGGGCCCATCCTACGTCAGTAATATTTAAAGAAAGTCCTGTACGTTCGACAAAGTCTGCCATAGCTGATGAAAATGAATTCGTCAACATGTCAATAATTGCACCGATCCCAGTGATGGCAATACCAAGTTTTATCCCGCCTTCTAACGCGCGTGTCGGTTTAACCTTAAATGCTAAAGCGATAAGCGTTAAGACAATTGTCATCATTGGGGCTGCGCCTAAATCGATCAGCGGTTGAAAGATTTTGTTGGCTATTTCTATAATAGTACTCATGTCATATTCCCCCCTCTTATCTAATTACTTTTTGCCAAGCTTTTTAATAGTATCTTCTAACTCTTGATAAACTGGCTCAGCCATTGTAGGAATACGGTAAAGGATCGGACCAGCATCAACAACAGGAATATTAATATCAAAACCAAGGTCTGAATTCGCAATTTGTGTGAATATATCATAATGTTCTAATTTGTCTTGGTTGATATCTTTGATCATAGTAGTATCTACTGAGACTTGGTATCCTCTTTTTTTCATTTCGTTTTCTAGCGCACTTTTAATTTGGTGACTTGAATTTACTCCGGCTCCACAAGCTGCTAATATTTTAATCATTTGCGATTACTCCTTTAAAATTATTTTTTAAAAAATTAAACAAATCTTCAGTATCTTTCATTTGCAAAAAAGCGGCTAATTCATCTTTATCACATGAATTAATAAAATCCATAATGGATGCAAGTAAACCAGTTTGTTCTTGGCCATCTTGGTTTAATATCATAAATAAAAATGATACAGGTAATTCTTCTTTTGGATGAATCATATTATAGAAATACACAGGATGATTTAACTTTATTGGAACGATTCCGCTAGTTTTAACAAATTGACTCTCAGTATGAGGGATAGCAATATTAGGTAGACTTGAATCTACTGGTGTTAAGTCAATTCCTGTTGGATAAATTCTTTCTCGTTCGCATAAATTTCTCAGAAAATCTTTTGTTACACAATTTTGTTTTAATAAGTCTTGGTACACTTCCCTAAAAATATCTTCCTGATTTGTTTTATTTGAAATATAAATACGATCTTTTGTAAATAAAGTATCAAATGCGATCATTGGAAACCTCCTTTCGTTTGCTAATGTTTAACTACAACCGCTTTCATTTTTATTATAAATCTTTTTGTTTACTTATCAATAAAAAATAAGCATAAATAAACGATTTTAGAAATTTTTGTGTTTACAAATGTTTGTTTGTGTTTTATTATAAGCTTGGATTAAGAAAAATAAAGGAGGCTATAGTATGAAAGTCGTTATTGGTGCAGATAAGGCAGGAATGGAATTAAAGGAGTATATCAAATCTTACTTGCTAGAAGAAGGGTACGAAGTTGTTGATAAAAGTGAACAAGCTTCGGTGGATTTTGTCGAATCAGCTTTGGCTATTTCACAGGAATTATTAAAAAACGAAGAGAATCTAGGGATTGCTGTAGATGCTTACGGTGCAGGTAGTTTTATGGCAGCAACAAAAGTCAAAGGGATCATAGCAGCAGAGGTCTCTGATGAACGGTCCGCTTTTATGACAAGAGAACATAATAACTGTCGGTTAATTACTTTAGGTTCTGAAATTACAGGAAAAGCGCTAGCAAAAAAGATTGTAAAAGAATTTTTAAATGCAAGTTATGATGGTGGTAGACATCAAGTCCGCGTAGATATGCTCAATAAAATGGCATAAGAGTAAATTAATAGAAAGAAGGAGCTATTTATGAAAATTGCAATAGGAAACGATCATATTGTAACAGATACTAAGATTGCTGTTTCAGACTTTTTGAAATCAAAAGGGTACGAAGTATTAGATGTAGGTGCTTATGATTTTACGCGTACACATTATCCTATTTATGGCAAAAAAGTAGGCGAAGCAGTAGCTAATGGCGAGGCTGACTTAGGCGTATGTATATGTGGTACGGGCGTTGGGATTAATGTTGCGGCAAACAAAGTTCCTGGTGTCCGCTCTGCTTTAGTTCGTGATATGAGTAGTGCTATTTACGCTAAGGAAGAGTTAAACGCGAATGTTATTGGTTTTGGTGGAAAAATTGCAGGAGAGTTTTTAATTTGTGATACGATTGAAGCCTTTATTAAAGCTGAATATAAAGAAACAGATGAAAATAAACAATTGATTGCTAAAATTGACCATATAGAAAAAAATCATCCTGAACAAGAAAACGAGCATTTCTTTGATGAATTTATTGATAAGTGGAATCGCGGGGAGTACCACGATTAATGTTGGATTTAACACAGAAAAGTGTCATCTTTTTTGACATGGACGGTTTGTTGCTGGATACTGAAAACCTTTATTATGAGACACGTCGGCAAATTTTAAATAAGTATGGTTACTCGTATACTCAAAAGCATCATGCCCGTTATATTGGAAAAGGTTTTACTGATACGATTTGTCGGTTAAAAAAATTCGTTGGAGATGAGAAGCTTGGGAAACAGGTCTTTACAGAATCGATGGAATTGTTTCAAACAGCTATAGAAAATGAGAAATTGCCATTAAAACAAGGTGCGCTCCAACTTTTAACAATGCTGAATGAGAAGGGGAAAAGTTGTTATTTAACTTCGTCTTCTTCTAAAGAAATTATTATGCAAGCGCTACAAAAAACATAGATTGAAGGTTCTTTCGATAAAATAATCAGTGGTGAAGAAGTAAATAGAAATAAACCTATGCCAGATATTTATTTACGAGCTGTGGAAATAGCGCAGACGAATAAAAGAAAGGCATTAGTGTTTGAAGATTCAAAAAGTGGAGTAGAAGCTGCTTTTCAAGCAGGCATAGACGTTATCATGGTGCCAGATTGGTTACCACCGAGTAAACAAGAGATGGATGAAGTTACAGCTGTGTTGCCTAATTTGGAGGAAGCACTTGTATTTTTCACAGAGCGAAATAATAGGAGGAAACCTAATGATCATTTCGATTACCATGAACCCTTCTGTTGATATTTCGTACCCGATGGAAGAATTTACATTGGATACTGTAAACCGAGTAAAGAATGTAACGAAAACAGCGGGAGGGAAAGGGTTAAATGTTGCTAGAGTATTACACCAAACAAAGGCAGAAGTTTTAGCAAGTGGCATGATTGGTGGTCATTTAGGTGAATTTATTGAAACAGAATTAGATAAAGAAAAGATTCAACATCACTTTTTTGCAATTAACGGTCAATCACGTAATTGTATTGCAATTTTGCACGAAAAAAAACAAACAGAAATATTAGAACAAGGTCCCGTCATTACTGAAGAGGAAGCAGAACATTTTCTAAAATATTTTGAACAGTTAATAGAACAAGCTGATCTTCTAACTTTTTCGGGGAGCTTGCCTGCTGGATTATCTGATGATTACTACGCAAAATTGATTCATTTATGTAATAAAAAGAATAAAGACGTTATACTAGACTGTTCAGGAAAGGCTTTACAAGAAGTGTTATCAAAAAAAGATAAGCCTTTGTTGATTAAACCCAACAAAGAAGAGTTAGCTGCTTTAATTGGGAAGCCTGTACAAACTAGTGTCGGCGAATTGAAAAATATTTTAAGTTCCTCGTTGTTTGACGATATTGAATGGATCGTCGTTTCTATGGGGAAAGATGGTGCATTTGCTAAGCATAAAAATACATTTTATCAAGTAACTATTCCTAAAATTGATGTTATTAATCCGGTAGGTTCAGGGGATGCTACGATTGCTGGGTTCGCACAATCTTTAGCTAATTACCAAAGTGATGAAACGATACTAAAGCATGGGAATACTCTAGGAATGTTAAATGCTCAAGAGAAAATTACAGGTCGCGTAAACATGCAAAATTATCACAATTTAGTCGATCAAATCCAAATAACACAAGTTTAATGAGGAGATACAAAATGGCAGAAAAGCGAAGCTATATCAAGCAAATTAGTAATGATAAAAATATTATTAATGCATTAGCGATTGATCAACGTGGTGCACTTAAAAAAATGATTAATAAATACCAAGATGAACCAGCGAGTGCTGAACAAATTAGTAAATTTAAAAAAATTGTTTCTGCGGAACTAACACCTTATACTTCAGCAATTTTATTGGATCCAGAGTATGGTTTATCAGCTGCCCAAGTCAAAGATGTAGATGCTGGAGAATTATTAGCTTATGAACAAACTGGTTACGATACAACTGTTCCAGGTCGATTACCTGACCTTTTACCTAACTGGTCAGTCAAACGTTTCAAAGAACAAGAGGCAGATGCCTGCAAGTTTTTACTTTATTACGATGTAGACGAATCGGATGAAATTAATCAACAAAAACAAGTTTTTGTTGAAAGGATTGGGGCAGAATGCAAAGCTGAAGAGCTTCCGTTTTTCTTAGAAATTGTGACTTACGATGCAGCCGTTGCAAATCATCGCACGAAAGATTTTGCATTGAAAAAACCTCATAAAGTAAATAATGCAATGAAAGAATTTTCAAATGAACGTTATGGGGTAGATGTATTGAAGGTTGAAGTCCCTGTCAATATGGAATTTGTCGAAGGGTATACTACAAAAGAGGTTGCTTATACTCAGAAAGAAGCACTGGATCACTTTAAAGAACAAAGTCAGTCTACAGAGCTTCCTTTTATTTTCTTAAGTGCTGGAGTGAGTGCAGAGATGTTTCAAGAGACGTTACGGTTTGCTAAAAAAGCTGGTTCAACATTTAATGGGGTTCTGTGCGGACGCGCTACATGGGCAGATGGTGTTGAAATATTTGTTACCAAAGGCGAAGAAGAAGCTAGAAAGTGGATGAGAACGCAAGGTAAAAACCATATTGAGACGCTAAATGAAGTATTATGTGAAACAGCAACACCACTAAATTTTGAATACAATTATAAATAAAGTAGAGTTTATAAGCAGACAAATTTAAAATTCTAATATAGATAAAATAAGAACTATCCAACGATAATCGACTACGATTTTCAACCTTAGTGGACCACAAAAATAGTCTACCATGGTTTTAAGAGTAATTGATTTAAAGGTTGGATAGTTTCTTATTCGGAGCTTATAAATCATCCATTACTCGCAATAGAAAAACGCGCGAGGTAATTTCCTAAGTGATTACCAAAGTAAATCAGCGTTTTACCTATGCTTATAACATAAATAATTAACTTTCGATAGTTTCTTCTGTTTGCTTATTCCAAATCCTATTCAAATAATTTTCCGTTTCTATTGCATGTGCTTCGTCTGGGACTATTAATACGACTGTATCAAAGCCAGCAAGCGAACATTTTACTTCGGGAAGGTGAGTTTCATCAATTACTGCTGCTAATAATGAAGCGTTATCCGGAAGTGTATGAACAATAGTCAAGAATTGGACGTGTTCAATTTTAGTTACCACATCATTAATTAGGTTTACTAACTTTCCTTGCTCTGTTTGATTTTGTGTTTGAGAAGAATGGAATAAAGTGAATTTGAATTCTCCGCTTTCGTCGATCGTTTTAATGATTTCTAACTCCCTGATATCTCTAGAGATAGTTGCTTGGGTAACATCTACGTTTTTTTCTTGTAAGCGATCCAACAAGTCTTCTTGAGTTCGAATGGTGTATTGATTAATGATTTGTTTAACTAATGATTGTCGCTCATTTTTATGCAATCTATTCACCTCTACGCGTATTTTCATTCATTTTGATTATAGCAGAAATGAAAATAAAGGGCTAGTTAATAAAATTTAAAACTCAAGGTGACTGCATTAATAGGTCTTAGTTGCAAACTTATGACTAGGAAACGAGCTTAACAGAAAATGCTTGGATTTTTTCTCGTGTTCATTTATACCACAATCTCGCTTTTTTTATGAAGAGCTAATCCTCATTGTTTGCTGCGTTTTGTACAGCATTTGCGACTATTTGAACAACATTTTGGTTAAAAACGTCTGGGAGAATGTAATCTGTAGTTAATTGTTCGCTAGGGACTACCTCGGCAATTCCTTTGGCCGCAGCAATTTGCATTGTATCAGTAATGTCACGTGCTTTGGAATCTAAAGCGCCGCGAAAGATTCCAGGAAAGGCTAAAACATTATTGATTTGATTTGGAAAATCGGAGCGACCTGTCCCAACGATAAAAGCGCCTCCCTTTTTGGCCTTATCAGGCATAATTTCTGGTGTTGGGTTGGCCATAGCAAAGATAATTGGTTTTTTATTCATATCTTGGATCCATTCTTTTTTTAGAACGCCAGGAGCTGAGACACCAATAAAGACATCTGCCCCTTTCAATGCTTCGTGCAAATCGCCTTTTTGATGGTCTTTATTAGTTAACTTGGCAATTTCTTTATGGCGTTTTTCAAGGTTAGAGTCGACTTTTGAGATAATCCCTGTTTTATCAACAAGTTTTATGTTTTTAGCACCAGCTTTTAAGAATTTCTTTGTAATAGCAAT
Source organism: Tetragenococcus muriaticus DSM 15685 (assembly GCF_000423785.1). Classification (GTDB taxonomy): domain Bacteria; phylum Bacillota; class Bacilli; order Lactobacillales; family Enterococcaceae; genus Tetragenococcus; species Tetragenococcus muriaticus. Next base: position 12,556 of record NZ_AUIQ01000023.1, read on the forward strand.
ACCAGCTGCACCTCCGCCGTTAATTACGATATGAGCGTTTTCTATTTTTTTATTGGCTAATTTCAAAGCATTATACAAAGCGCCTAAAACGATAATTGCTGTGCCATGTTGATCATCGTGAAAAACTGGGATGTCAAGTTCATCTTTCAAGCGTTGTTCAATTTCAAAACAGCGAGGAGCTCCAATATCTTCTAAATTAATTCCTCCAAAAGAAGGCGCGATCGCTTTGATATGAGAAATAATCTCCTCAGTGTTTTGTGTATTGAGACAAATAGGGATTGCGTCTACACCAGCGAATTCCTTAAATAAAACTGCTTTTCCTTCCATAACTGGAATAGCAGCTTCGGCTCCTATATTACCTAACCCCAATACAGCAGAACCGTCTGTTACGACAGCGATCGTATTTTTTTTACCTGTGTATTTATAAACCTTTGATTGATCCTCATGGATAGCAGTGCTAACAGCAGCAACTCCTGGAGTATAAGCAACAGCCAAGTCTTCCATGCTTTTGACATCTACTTTGGAATGTATTTCCAATTTCCCTCCGTTTTCTTCACTAATCCGTAATGCCTCTTTTTTTGCATCCACCATTTATTAACACTCCTTTCATTGATATTGATTGATTATTTATTTACGAACTTCTCAAACGAATGCTTGCATTGGGCAAAATGTTGGTAAATGACAACTAAAGTATACCAATAAAACTCATTTACAACAAGTTTGTTAAAGCTTATAGAGCCGGTTTATTTGCAATATATGAAAAGAATCTTTATGCTAAAAAACAATAAACTTATCGTAGAAAGAAAGGGATGAATAATATGCGAACAAAAATAAAGAACTTTAACGAGTTAACTCTTTTAGAATATCATCAGTTAATGGAATTGAGAGTTTCTGTTTTTGTTGTAGAACAGAATTGTCCGTATCAAGAGATTGATGATATTGATTTAACAGCCTTTCATTTTTGGTTAGAAAATCAAAATGATATGCTCGCTTACGCGCGTGTGTATCAAAAACAGCAAAAAATCCATTTTGGTAGGGTCTTAGTTAAAAAAGAAGAAAGAAAAAAAGGGCTAGGAAAACAATTAATACAGCAATTAATAGAATGGATTGAACGAAGATTTCCAGAAAAAACAATCTATATTGAAGCGCAAGCTTATTTACGAGAGTTTTATACTAATTTTGGTTTTCAAGTGGTTTCCGAAAAATATTTATTAGATGGAATTTCTCATATTGATATGCAAAAATGATAGCTTTCTTACCAAATGAATTAAACTGCGAGTAAACAAACTAGAAAGTAAGAGAGAATTTTGTTATAATTAGTTCAAATCTCATAAAAATTTGAAGATCAAGAAAGTATCTTTTCTATTGTTTTACTAAGCGATTTCGGATTTTGGTGGAAGCCGATTAAAACATGAAAAGAGAAGCGCACTTGTGAAAATTTATTTTATAAACGGGATCTGCCGTTATCAGATAAAGTTGGTTTGAACACAAACAACAAGAGTGGTACCGCGGGTAATCTCGTCTCTGGCGTTTAAAATGCTAGAGGCTTTTTTTATGAAAAATAATAGCAAAAATTGGAGGATACAATGAAAAATAAAGAAGTTGTAGCAAAGACAGTCTTTGATGTAGTAAAAGATGATTTGACACTTGAGCAAGTGGAGCAGTTACTAGAATATCCTAAATCGGCGGAACATGGAGATGTCGCGTTTCCTGCGTTTTCTTTAGCAAAAATTTACCGTAAAGCGCCGCAACAAATTGTTAGTGACTTAGCTGAAAAGATAGATGACGCTTCTTTTGAAAAGATTGCACCTGTGGGGCCTTACTTAAATTTTTTCATGGACAAGAAAAAAGTTTCGCATGATATTTTAACTACGGTGATTGAACAAGGAGCGCATTATGGGGACTTTAATTTAGGAAATAACGATAACGTTCCTATAGATATGTCTTCACCGAATATTGCTAAGCCTATATCTATGGGACATTTACGCTCAACAGTGATTGGAAATTCAATTGCCCTTATTTTACAGAAAGTTGGTTACCATCCCATCAAGATAAATCATTTAGGTGATTGGGGAACACAATTTGGTAAATTGATTATCGCCTATAAAAGATGGGGGACTGAAGAAGAGGTCCGCAATGACCCCATCGGTGAGTTATTACGTTTATATGTTAAATTTCATGAAGAGGCTGAAGAAGATCCTTCATTAGAAGAAGAAGGGCGAGCAGCTTTTAGACAACTAGAAAATGATGATCAAGAAGCTGTTAGTTTATGGCAATGGTTTCGTTCAGAGTCCTTAAAAGAATTTGATAAGATATATGATATGTTAGGAATAACTTTTGACTCTTATAAAGGCGAAGCTTTTTATGAAGACAAAATGGATGAAATTGTCAAATTATTGGAAGAAAAACACCTATTAAAGGAAGATCAAGGGGCAGAGATCGTAGATTTGTCTGCTTATGGTCTTAATCCAGCTTTGATTAAAAAACGTGATGGAGGGACCCTTTACATTACCCGCGATATGGCGGCAGCTTTGTATCGCAAACGAACTTATAATTTTGCCAAGTCTTTGTATGTTGTAGGAAATGAGCAAAGTTATCATTTTAAACAATTAAAGGCTACATTAAAAGAAATGGGATATAATTGGGCAGATGATATTCAGCATATTCCATTTGGCTTAATTACAAAAGATGGGAAAAAACTTTCCACTCGTAAGGGACAAATTGTTTTATTAGAAGATGTTTTAAATGACGCGATTCGTTCTGCTCAAGAACAAATTACGGAAAAGAATCCTTCTTTGGAAAACAAAGAAGAAGTTGCCAAGCAAGTAGGTGTGGGCGCAGTTATCTTTCATGACTTGAAGACCGACCGTTTAAATACTTTCGACTTTACTTTGGATGAAGTTGTTCGCTTTGAAGGCGAAACGGGTCCTTACGTTCAATATACTTATGCTCGTGCTATGAGTATATTAAGAAAAGTCAATTTTGTGCCGGATAAAACGAAGAACTACGCATTAGATGATATAGAGAGCTGGGAAATTGTTAAATTTATTCAAGATTACCCTGAAATGATTTTAGAGGCAGCGAATAAGTATGAACCTTCAGTAGTTGCTAAACATGCTATTAAATTAGCACAAGCCTTCAATAAATATTATGGTAACACTCGAGTATTAGCTGACGATGGTCAGCAAGAAGCTCGCTTAGCTTTAGTTTATGTGGTGACAGTTTTACTAAAAGAAGATTTACATTTATTAGGTTTGCAAGCACCGGACCGTATGTAAAGTTATAGATCAGATATACTATTTAAAAAACACTGAAGTTTTTTGCTTCAGTGCCTTTTTATTACAAAATTTTTGTCCTTTTCATTTAAAAGAGTTACCATGACTTGTGGAATTTTTTAGAAACAATAGAATAACTACAAGTAACAGGAGGCTTTTTTTATGGGTAATATTTTACTTGCGCTTGTACCCGCAGTAATGTGGGGGATTCAGCCCCTGATTTTACAAACAATTGGTGGGAAAACCTCTAACCAACAAATGGGAATGTCTCTAGGGGCATTGATCTTTTCTATTGGTGTTTTATTCTTCCACCAACCTGTGTGGTCATGGCATTTAATATTTGCTTCCTTTGTCTGTGGGCTAGCCTGGGCTTTTGGCCAAATTACACAGATTGAAAGTTTTCATATTATCGGTGTGTCAGCTGCAATGCCAATTTCAACGGGCATGCAATTGATCGGAGTAACGCTATTCGGTATTTTTTATTTCCATGAATGGACAAGTACTATGGATTACGTATATGGGATCAGTGCTTTGGTTGTCATTATTTTGGGGGTATTTTTTACCGCTTATAGAGAAAAAGGTGATGACACCGGTAAACAAGGAGCAATGCAAAGAGGTCTTTTTGTTCTAGTTTTATCAACGATTGGTCAAGTAATGTACAATGTTATTCCACGTATGGCTGACCTTAACGGCTGGGATGTGTTATTCCCACAAGGGATTGGTATGGCAGTAGGTGCAATGGTTTTTAGCTTCTTCTTTGATAAAAAACCAGAGCTTTTCAGCAAGAAGTCATTTCAAAATATTGCTGCAGGTGCCGCTTTTGCGATCGGAAATATTGGTATTTTACTTTCCAATAAAGTAAACGGCGTAGCATTAGGGTTTACATTATCCCAAATGAACGTCATTGTTAACACTCTTGGAGGACTTATATTCCTTAAAGAATCAAGGACTTCAAAAGAATTAAAACTAACGATTGGTGGCTTAATTTTGGTAGCTGCCGGTGGGATTTTAATTGGTTTGACCAAATAATAAAACAATTAGATATAAAAAGATGGAACAGTAAGTATAGCTTATGTTCCATCTTTTTATTATCCTAGAAGATTCCACTTGTTCTTTTCTTTTTGAGTGCTATACTGCAATAACTTTTCATATAGGACAGGTAATTCAGGGTGTTTAATTAGTAACTGTTGATAATTTGGTAATAGCTTTATAAAACTGTACATTAATTGTTTTGTCTCATTTGTAAGAAAAAGAGGTTCATAAGCTAATAAAAGACTTCCAGAGTAAAAGTCACAGAAACTATGTAGACGATGAAATTTTTGCGATAAAGAAAGCAATGTTATTTCTTTTAGTTTTGTGTGAGCGTATAAAGAAAAGTCTACAGCTTCTGTCAGAAATGGTTCTAGCCAAAGATTTTCTAAGCCTGTAAACTGTCGCCATAAAAATAATAGTCCAAAATCATTTATCTGAAAGGGGATCGGGTAATATTTTCCAGGTGCTTGAATCGATTGATAAAAAGCAAAACCTTGTGTGATGCGATTCTGTTGCACCTCTTTATAACGTTCGTATATGGTTTGTTCGTTTAATTCAAAAGGTGGGTCATAGAGTAAAGAAACTAATAAAGAAAAGTATCGTATCTGCGTTTCCTCCCCTTTTAAAGTAGGTGTAGTGGTAAAAGAGATCCAAAGATTATAATTAGATAATAGCGGTTTCATTTTTTGGACTCTTCGTTGTAAAGTCGCTCTAGATAAATAGAACTTTTTTTCTAAAGACTTAAATGTATCGAAAGGGTTTTCAATAATTTTGACTAATAATTGAAAAGTATCACTTTGATTAAGTAATGAACTTAAGAACAATTGGGCATTTTCTTGCGAATAGGAGGCACTGATTACTTGATTTTTTATATAAAAGGAAATACCTATTGAATAAGGGTCTTTACTTTGTTGCCAAAGAGTGACGTAACGTTTCAATGATTTCAAGCTAAGTCCTAATTCAGTACTGACTTCTTTTAATGGACATGGATTTTTCTTTTGCAAATACTGAAATAAATGAAATATAATTTTGTCTTGTTTTTCTAGTAATGTATCAAACATTCAATCACCTCGGAGCGAAGGTATCACAAGCTTTTATTTATTAAAAATGGCAAATTTGTTGGAAACTGTCGATATTAACAAGAAGCTAGTTAAATATGTTTTCTTTTATAAAAAAAACTTTTATTTTTTAGCAAACATTTCAATATTCGGATTAAAAAGATAGATTGAAGATACAATTGTCCACAATTTTTAAGGGGATTTTTTATTATCCTTACGTTCAATAAAACAAACAAACTTTTTTTAACTAATAAAAGTTTGTTAAGATAAGAAAGAATGGATTTATTTACTTTATTACTTTTTTATACGTACATATATTTTTTTGACCTTACAGTAGGCAAATTTAGAGGAAATAAACTTGTTAAAAACTTTTTGCTTTTTTCCTAGTAGCCGGTATCATGGAGAGTATAAGAAATAACTAGGAAGGAAAAAGGATGTCAAAGGAACTCATTTATTTTTTTGTTATCATTTTAGCAAATACTGTCGGAGCCATATCTGGTATGGGTGGCGGAGTAATTATTAAGCCTGTATTGGATTTTATTGCAGTAGACCCGGTAGTAGCTATCTCTTTTTATTCCTCAGTAGCCGTGTTTGTAATGTCCATTACTTCAACTATACGGCAAATGAAAGGTGGCATATCCATTTCTTGGAAGTTAGTGATAGGAGTAGCTACTGGTGCAATTTTAGGTGGTTTTTTAGGTAACACTGTCTTCGATTATTTTCTAATAACCTTTTCGAATGAGAGCATTGTTACACTTATTCAAGTAGGGTTAACAATAGTTACCTTACTTTTTGCCTTATTTTATAATCATTTTGAACTGCGTAAACTTTATTTGAAAGGGAAAATTTGGTATTTTGTTTGTGGGCTTCTCTTAGGCTTTTTAGCTAGCTTGTTAGGTATCGGTGGAGGGCCAATTAATGTTTCCCTTTTAGTACTAATGTTTGGCCTTCCTATTAAAGAAGCCACAGTGTATTCGATCTGTACGATCTTTTTTTCCCAGTTAGCGAAAATTATAACAATCTTTTTTGCTTCAGGGTTTGGACGTTTTGATTTAGTGATGCTTTTTTATATTGTTCCTGCAGCAATTATTGGTGGATCTGTAGGGGCAAAGGTTAGTCAATCCGTTTCGTCTAAACGAGTTTCGCAGATTTTTGAGGCTGTGATTCTTCTTGTTTTAGTGATTAATATATATAATGGTTTCCGTCTATTTCTTTGATGTTTTTGAATAAAAAAGTAAGCGGAATAATTGCATTTCATGCAAAAAAGCATATGATGAAAATGAATCTATCAGTTGTAAGTCATTAAATAAAAGCGTATACTATACAAGGTTTTAAGCATTTATTTTATAAATTTTATTGGTAATAATTCAAGGTCTGGAGGAGTAATAATGGATATTGTTACCTTAGCTAGGTTTCAATTTGCAATGACAACGATTTTTCACTACTTTTTTGTTCCTTTTTCAATAGGTGTTGCATTAGTTGTTGCAATTATGGAAACAATGTATGTAATAAAAAAGGATGAGAACTATAAAAAAATGGCAAAATTCTGGGGAAACATTTTTCTACTAAGTTTTGCAGTGGGGGTTGTTACCGGTATTATTCAAGAGTTTCAATTTGGTATGAACTGGTCAGCTTACTCACGTTTTGTAGGAGACATTTTTGGTGCACCTTTAGCTGTGGAAGCTCTTCTTGCTTTCTTCTTAGAATCAACATTTTTAGGTTTATGGATGTTTACTTGGCAAAGAGTTGGTCCAAAATTGCATGTTTCTTTTATGTGGCTGGTTACGTTAGGGTCCATTCTTTCCGCTTTTTGGATTTTAGTAGCCAACAGTTTTATGCAACATCCCACCGGCTATACCTATCGTAACGGACGAGCCGAGATGAATGATTTTGGTGCATTGCTTAAGAACCCACAAGTTTGGTATGAGTTTTCACATGTGATTATGGCGGCAATTTTAATGGGAGGGATACTGATTGCTGGAATGTCGGCTTTCCGCTTGCTGAAAAAACATACATTAAGCGAACTAAGTACAAGTATTTTCAAAAAATCGTTGCGTGTTGGTTTAGGAATTGCTTTGTTTGGTTCTCTTGGTGTATTAGTAACTGGAGATATGCAGATGCAAGCTTTAGTTGAAGATCAACCGATGAAATTTGCGGCTACTGAAGGCCTTTATGAAGACTCTGATGATCCAGCATCTTGGACAGCTGTTGCTTGGATGGACGAAGCAGAACATGAACGTGTTTTTGGTATTCATGTGCCGTATGTTTTGAGTATTTTATCTTATCATAGTCTTTCCGGCGGTGTTGAAGGAATGGAATCTCTTAATGAATCATTAACGGCAGAATATGGTGACGATAATTACTTCCCGCCAGTAAATGCGATGTTTTGGAGTTTCCGTATCATGGTAGGTTTTGGTATGTTAACATTATTAGTTTCTATGGTAGGGTTATTTTTTACTCGTCAAAAAAGCCCGTCTCTTTATAAGAAGCCATGGATGTTATGGACGGTTGGTTTGATGACGTTTGCTCCATTTATTGCAAATACTTGTGGTTGGTTGGTGACTGAATTAGGACGTTACCCTTGGACAGTATACGGAATGTTCAAAATGGAAGACAGTGTATCGCCAAATGTTACGCCAGCTTCCTTACTATTTTCTAATATTGTCTACTTCTTGTTATTTGGTGGTTTGGCTGTTGTTATGTTTTATTTAGTTGTTCGTGAATTACGTAAAGGACCAGACCAACAAGAAGAACAAGAAAAAGAAGAAGAGCCTGCTACAGATCCTTTTGACGGGGGTGCCTTTAATGAGTAGTTTACAGTTATTTTGGTTTATTTTAATTGGAGTTTTATTTGCTGGCTTTTTCTTTTTAGAAGGTTTTGACTTTGGCGTTGGAATGTCAGTAAAAACATTGGCAAAAAATGATAAAGAACAAGACCAAGTTGTACAAACTATTGGTCCAGTCTGGGATGGGAATGAAGTATGGTTGATTACCGCTGGAGGTGCAATGTTTGCTTCTTTTCCTATGTGGTATGCTTCGTTATTTAGCGGATACTATTTGATTTTATTCCTTATTTTATTTGGTTTAATTATTCGTGGTGTTTCTTTTGAATTTCGTAGTAGTATGCCAGAAGAACGGAAATGGATCTGGAATTGGACACTAGCCATAGGAAGCCTGATGGTGCCTTTCTTTTTTGGAATTTTATTTATTAGCATGATTCAAGGAATGCCTATGGATAGCAATGGTGATATGACGGCTGGGTTTACAGATTATATTAATTTGTTTTCTGTCGTTGGTGGTGTTGCTTTGACCTTGCTTTGTTATCTTCATGGAATGAATTATATCTCCTTGAAAACAACTGGGCCTATTCGTGATCGGGCTAAAAAATACGCTAGAGCCTTGTATTGGGCCTTATATGCTGGGTTAATCGTGTTTGCAGTGTTACTTTATATTCAAACAGACTTTTTTGCTTTACACCCAGTTTCAACGAGTATTTTATTAGCAGTGATGATTCTATTTACAGTTATTGCCAATTATTGTTCTTATATAAATAAAGAATTAATTGCATTTTTAACCAGTGGTTTTACTTTAATTGCTTTAGTCGCCCTTTTATTTACAGGGCTATTTCCACGAGTATTAATTAGTTCTACAAGTTCGGCTAATGATCTATTAATTGAAAATGCGTCATCTTCACCCTATACGCTACAAATTATGAGTTATATTGCGATTAGTTTGATTCCGTTTATTTTGGCTTATATTGCTTGGACATATTACGTTTTTAGAAAACGCGTAAAACATACGGAGATTGCGGGGTATGGTGAATGATCGATAAGGCCGTAATGGCGCTGCCGAATAGTAAAAAAGTGATGGGGATGCTTGCAGGACTTGCTGTTTTGCAAGCTCTCTTTGTTATTGGACAAACGTATATGTTAACCTCAGTCATTACACATTTGTGGAGTGGAGGACTTATTACCTCCCAATTGTTTGAAGTGGCGGCTTTTTTCATAATTTTTTCGGCTCGTCACGGTGTTACTTTCTTACGTGATAAACTATTAGATCATTATGCAGCAGAACAAGCTAGTACCCTTCGTAAGCAGTTGTTGGAGAAAATTTTTCGAGTAGGCCCCAAAATCGTACAAAAACAAGGTTCAGGAAATATGACAACCATGGCTTTAGATGGCATTGAACAAGTAGAAAATTATATCCATCTGATTTTTTCTAAAATGATGAATATGATGATCATTCCTTGGTTGATTCTAGCTGTTGTTTTTTACTTTGACACGCAATCTGGCGTTATTTTGTTACTTATTTTTCCTTTAATTATCATTTTTATGATTATTCTAGGTTATGCTGCTCAAACAAAAGCGGATAAACAGTATAAAGCTTTTCAACTTTTATCTAACCATTTTATTGATTCTTTGCGTGGGATTGATACTTTGAAAATGTTTGGCTTAAGTAAGAAATATGGGAAGAGTATTTATAATACGAGTGAAGAATTTCGTAAGTCCACAATGAGTACATTAAAAATAGGAATTTTATCCACATTTGCATTAGACTTTTTTACTACATTGGCTGTAGCTATTGTCGCTGTTTTGTTAGGTTTGCGGTTGATTAATGGGGTTATTCCTCTTTTTCCTGCTTTGGCAGTGTTAATATTAGCGCCTGAATATTTTTTACCTGTTAGAGAATTTGCTAATGACTATCATGCAACACTCGATGGGAAAAATGCGATGCGTGCTGTTGATCAGGTATTGAAAGAGCCCGAATTGGAACAAGAGTCACTTGATCTCGCAACATGGGATGAAAATTCTTGCTTGTCTATGGAGAATCTTTCGGTTTCTTATGAAAGTAAACCGGTATTAACCCTTGATTTTTCAGTTAAAGGTTTAAAAAAAATAGGAATTATTGGAATGAGCGGTTCTGGAAAAACCACCTTGGTTAATACATTAAGTGGTTTTTTACAGCCAGACCAAGGAAAAATTGAACTAAATGGTCAAGAGGTAGCCAATCTTGCCATTAAACAGTGGCAAAAACAACTGATTTATATTCCACAAGATCCATATGTCTTCCAACTGTCTTTAAGAGATAATTTGGCTTTTTATACACCTGAAGCTACTGAATCTGATATTTTAGAAGCGGTAAGAGTCGCTGGATTAGATGAACTTGTGGCTGAGTTACCATTGGGGCTTGATACACAGTTAGGAAATGGGGCACGGTCGTTAAGCGGTGGACAAGCTCAACGTATTGCTTTAGCTCGTGCATTTTTAGATAAGAAACGTAAAATTTTAATGTTTGATGAACCGACAGCACATCTGGATATTGAAACTGAAGTTGAATTAAAGGAACGGATGTTACCTCTAATGGAAAATCGTTTAGTCTTTTTTGCTACTCATCGCCTCCATTGGATGCGTCAAATGGATGAGATTATTGTCGTTGACCACGGGGAAATTGTGGAAACTGGAACATTTTCGGAATTATTTGCCAAAGAGGGATATTTTTATCGTTTGGCACAACAAATGAAGGGGGGAGAATATGCATAATATTCCTTTATTCAAAGTGTTAGCAAAGGATACTTGGGTTAAACCCTTTTTCAAGCATTATAAAAAGACCATGATTGCTGCTTTATTGTTAGGATTTATGATGTTTTTTTGTGCGGGAGCTTTGATGTTTACCTCAGGTTTTTTGATTAGTCGCTCTGCTTCTATTCCAGAAAACATCTTACTTGTTTATGTTCCGATTGTGTTAACGCGAGCTTTTGGTATTGGACGTCCTGTCTTTCGTTATATAGAGCGTTTAGTTAGTCATAATTGGGTTTTGAAAATGACTTCGCAATTAAGGTTAAAATTATATAATACTTTAGAAAAAGATGCTGTCTTTTTTAAAAGACATTATTCTTTAGGGGATATTTTGGGCTTACTAGCAGAAGATATTAATCATATACAAAATCTTTATTTGCGCACAATTTTTCCAACGATTATTGCTTGGATTTTATATGTTTTTTTGGTGATTGGTTTAGGCGTATTTTCTATTCCATTTGCTTTCTTGATGGCGTTAATGCTTTTTGGAATTGTTTTTGTGTTACCTCTATGGTCAGTAGTTGTTAATGGCGCAAGACAAGAAAAAGAAAAGCAATTGAAAAATGAGTTGTATTCGGAACTAACGGATAATGTTATCGGTGTTTCTGACTGGATTTTTAGCCAACGAGGGCAAGAATACGTAAGTTGGCATGACCAAGTAGAAAAGAAATTACAAGATACACAAGCTAGCTTGCGTAAATTCAACCGTCGCCGTGATTTTATATTACAAGTGATTATAGGTCTTATAGTCGTTGCCTTATTATTTTGGACAAGCCAGCAGTTTATAGGCGATCATGGCGGAGCTGCTAACTGGATTGCAGCTTTTGTTTTAAGCGTATTTCCTTTAGCTGATGCTTTTAGTGGTTTACCAGATGCTGCTCAAGAGACAAATATTTATAAAGATTCGATAAAACGTTTGAACGATTTACCAATAATTTCTGAGAATTCAACTAAAAAAGTCCCAGAAGGACCGTTAGATATTGAAATTCAACATCTTGTTTTTCAATATGAAAAAAATAGTCGTAAGGTGCTCAATGATATAAGTTTGTCTATTCCACAGGGAGAAAAGTTAGCTATTTTAGGCCGTAGTGGCTCAGGAAAAAGTACTTTAGCATCTTTAATTCGTGGAGATTTAACCCCTACTAATGGGAATGTTGTACTGGCAGGCATTGCAACTGAGCAAATAGGTGATGAAATTTCTGAATATATTGGCGTGATTCAACAAACTCCGTATCTGTTTCATACAACGATTTTAAATAATTTACGTATTGGTAATGAACAAGCTGACGTTGCGCAGGTATGGGAAGTGTTGGAAAGAGTTGGATTAAAACAGTTGGCAGAAAGTTTACCTGATGGGTTAAACACTATGGTTGATGAGGCTGGTTTACGTTTTTCTGGAGGAGAACGTCATCGTATAGCCTTAGCAAGGATTTTATTAAAAGATACTCCTATTGTTTTGTTGGATGAACCTACAGTAGGTTTAGATCCAATAACAGAACAAGCCTTAATTGATACCTTTTTTGAACAGTTGAAGGAAAAAACAATCATTTGGATTACTCACCATTTACAAGGAATCGAAAAAATGCAACGAGTCGTATTTATTGAAGATGGGCAATTAGAAATGTCGGGTTCGCCGTTAGAACTAGCTAACAATAATTCACGTTATCAAAAACTAAAAGCAATTGATGAAGGAAAAATTTAAAAATTATTTGCAAAGGTCAGAAAAATCAAACTTTCTGTCCTTTTTGTTATTTATTTAAAAAATAAGCAACTAAAAATGGGGAATTCGGATGTTAATAAACGCATGAAAGAAATTTCATGTTTTTTTATGTTGACAGCTACCTTTCTCTTTGCTAAATTATTTAATGATAAATCGAAACAATTTCGTTTTGTTTGGATGAAATATTCAAACGAAGATCTGAATATATAGTTTGAAGGAGGAGAGTTTGGTGGAAAAAGTAGATGTAAATAGTGCTTATCGACGGTTAAAAAGCCCCAATATTAAGACAAAAAAACGAGCGTTAAAAATTATTCATGCTTATAAACGTAATAAACATCGGTCAATTCTATAAGGAGATTAAAATGAGAAAGAAATTTTGGTTAACATTAATGGTTCTTTCTGTGGGCAGTGTATTAACTGCTTGTGGTAACGATTCTGAGGAGACAAGTTCGGACGAAAGTAATGAAGCAGATTTTTCAGTGATTACCACATTTTATCCGATATATGATTTCACTCAAAATATTGTAGGAGAAGAAGGAAACGTTGAGTTATTAGTTCCTGCAGGTACCGAGCCACATGATTTTGAACCTTCTGCCCAACAAATTGCTGAAATACAAGATTCGGATGCTTTTGTTTACCATGACGAAAATATGGAAACTTGGGTCCCGGATACCGTTGAAGGGTGGGAAGAAGGACAGCTAAGTATTGTTCAAGGAACAGAAAATATAGAGTTAATGCCTGGAAATGAAGAAGATCATGACCATGAAGGCGAAGAACATCGTGGAGAAGGAGAACACCAGCATTCTCATGAATATGATCCTCATACTTGGGTAGACCCTAAGTTGGCCATTCAAGAGGTTGAAGCCATTAGAGATCAGCTAAGTGAAGATTATCCTGAAAAGGAAGATGCTTTTGCTGAGAACGCTGAAAATTATATAGGTGAACTAGAAGAATTAGATCAAGAATATGAGGCAAGCTTTGCAGACGCTCAACAAAAAAGTTTTGTTACTCAACACGCAGCTTTTGCTTATTTGGCAAGAGAATATGATCTGAATCAAGTTCCTATCTCTGGCCTATCTTCTGAGGAGGAACCTAGCCCTGAACGTTTGGCAGAATTAAAAGATTATGTTGAGGAAAATGACATTCAATATATCTACTTCGAAGAAAATGCTTCCGATGACATTGCTAGCACCTTAGCAGATGAAGCTAATGTCGAGCTTGAAGTATTAAACCCATTGGAAAGTTTAACAGATCAACAAATAGATAACGGCGAAGACTATATTTCTGTTATGGAAGATAATTTAAGTGCTTTAGAAAAAACAACAAATACCGAAGGCGAAGAAGTTCAACCTGAAGAAACGGACGAATAGGGAAAGCGAAAAATAACCGTTTTATTTTTAAATCCTTTAGTAAATTGCTAATGATATAATTGATTTTGTCTCTTATGGCAAGTATTATATGGGTAAACACATTGTCAATTCATTTTAGTTATGAAAACGAAGTGGGATAATAGTCCTGTTATTTCTAGTGATTATTTAGAGGAAGTATATACATTGTTTAAAAATAAAAAATTAAAAGAAGTTGGACGTAAAGCTCATATGAAAATAGGAGATGTGATCATTATTGGTATTTTAGTGATTGCATCTTTTCTGCCCGCTGTTGTTTTTTACTTCCAACAAGACCAAGGACAAGCGGAAGAGACAACTCCCAAATACGCCGCTGTTCGTATTGATGGGCAAGAAGTTGACCGCTTTTCTCTTGATAATGAAAATTCGGTGAGAAAAACCTACTATCCTGAAGAAGGTCAATATAATATTGTGGAAGTTGAAGATGGTCAAGCACGTGTACAAGAAGATAATAGTCCGGATCAAATTGCGGTAAGAACAGGTTGGATTTCTGAACCAGGAGAGACAAGTATTTGTCTACCTCATAAATTAGTTATAGAAATTTATCAAGAAGGCGCTGAGGATACTTATATTTACTGAGAAAAAGCTTCTGAAGAAACAAGGAATGACTTCAGAGGCTTTTTTTTGCTTTTATAGGTTGTAAAAAATTATTTTTCCATTATATGACTCATTCGTTTACTGAATGAGTCATATAGATGAATGTTTGTTCAATAAACGAATGAGTAATGTTTTTATTATCTATTATTCAGTCTATAAATGAACGAATAACAGAGCTCTTTTTAAGAGAAGAATTATTCATAAGTAATGCCTACTGAATAATTATGAATTTTGTAAAAAAGCTAAAATAAAACGTTCGATTTTTTATTTGCCTCCTTTTGAAGGGGCTGGACAAAATTT
>NZ_AUIQ01000024.1 GCF_000423785.1 Tetragenococcus muriaticus DSM 15685
AAATCTCTCCTTCATTTGTCACAAGAAACCCAAACGCGCAATTATCAAGCCTTGATTTGTCATACCACCATTGTGTTCACGCGCTACATCTTATTAAGTTGGCAACAACGCTGTGCCAATGACGAGCGGACCTTAGGCGGCTTATTTTATGAACTTGCTGACCAAATAAAAGAACTTGACTGGTCGGTGGCTTTATTAGAACTAATGGACATTTTGCAAGCAGTCAGTGAAAAAGCGAGTCATAAACTACAAGACTTCATTGAAAGTCAACTGCAGCTCTGGATCGATACGCTGCCCAATTATATCAAGGCTTATCTACCGAATTTGGTGTGCGAAACTTGAGTTAAAAATTTTGAAATAAATAAATTCCTCCTACCTGGTTACTCTTGTCTTTCTTTTCATAAAAAAAGAAAACCAGTAGATAGAATACTATTATAGAAAATACTTTTTCATAAAAAATAACGTATTTTTCTCAAAGAATAAAAAAAGAACCTTATAAAGTTTAAAGATAAAACTTATAAAGTCTTCCCTTACTTAATTTAACTGGGAACCAATACTGAATTTGGCTTCTATACATCAAAAATATGGGATATGTTATCTATTCAATAATAAAAAAATACCCTAAAGTGTGAGGATCACACTTTAAGATATCTAATCTTTTTATTGAAAACTTTCGGTTAAAGGAGGCACAACTTGTTTTTTACGAGAAACAACGCCGCTTAAGAAAGCTCTATGGTTATTTACAGTAACATTAAAAGCGTCTTCGACCATCTGAATTGGTTCTCCAATAACAAGTAATTCAGAATCGCTATCTAAAATATTCGTTACCAGTAACACAAATAAATCATAATCGTTTTTACTATTGGCTTTTGCCATTGCATCTTCAAGTTCATCTTGTCGTTGGAATACTTCTTGTACATCCACTGTATTCACTTGGGCAATTCGTACGCTTTTATTTCCCATAGGAAAGCTTTTTGCATCCATGTTTAATAAATCATCAGCCGTTTTATTGCCAAGGTTGGTTCCAGCTTTGAGCATTTCTAAACCATAAGCATCAACATCTACTCCCGCAATTTCTGCTAATTCTTTAGCAGCGTCTATATCTTCTTGCGTACATGTTGGTGATTTAAACAACAATGTATCCGATATAATAGCAGACAACATTATTCCAGCAACTGCTTTTGTTGGCATTACATCTGCTTCTTTGTAGAGTTTTAAAATAATTGTACTCGTACAGCCAACTGGTTCCCCACGATAATACAATGGATCAGCAGTTTCAAAATTTGCCACTCGATGATGATCAACAACCGATAAAATATTTGCTTGTGCTATATCTTCTACACTTTGTTGAAATTCATTATGATCCACAAGCATAACATCAGACGTTTCATCAGTAACCTTATCGATGACTCGAGGCGCTTTAAGGTTAAAATAATCCAATGCGTACTGTGCTTCTTCACCAACTTTTCCTAAAGCAACAGCTTCGGTATCCTGCCCTCTTTGTTGTTGCAACTCAGAAAAAGCAATTGCTGCACCGATCGCGTCGGTATCTGGGCTTTGATGACCAAAAACTAAAATTTTTGCCATATCTCTCACTCCAATCTTTCATTCAATAGTCATGATAGCAAAATCTTAAAAAAATTTCCATCGGTTTTCAAAGAAGAAAGCTAAACATTTATAAATTAAGAAAGCTCAAAAAATAAAGCCAAGACAAAAACTTCTGTCTCAGCTTCATTTACAATTAGCGTGTTTGATAACCAGTGTATTGGTCCACTTGTAAGATCTTTTTTGCATTTTCAACTCGATCTTGCCCAGGAGGTTCAATTCCTTCTAATGGATATTTTATATTTAATTCGTCCCATTTGTAACGTCCCATTGTATGATAAGGGAGAATCTCAACTTTATCTACATTGCTTAAAGATTGTATAAATTGATTCAAACGATCTAAAAATTCATCGTAATCACTACGAAACGGAACTAAAACATGACGAATCCAAACAGGCTTCCCAATTTCAGACAAATATTGAGCCATCTCTAAAATATTTTCATTGCCATGTTTAGTTAATTTTTTGTGTTGTACTGTATCGATATGTTTAATATCAAATAATAGTAAATCCGTGTAATTCATTAACTCTTCAAACTTACTAAAAAAAGGTTCTTTTCTTGTAAACGGATTGCCACAAGTATCAAGGGTTGTATGAATTCCTTGAGCTTTCGCTTTTTTAAATAGATCAATCAAAAAATCAATTTGTAATAGTGGTTCGCCCCCACTAACTGTGATACCGCCTTTTTCACCCCAGTAAGGACGATACTTTACAGCTTCTTCTAAGATGTCATCGGCCGTACGCATTTTTGCCTTTTTACTTTTGATATTCCAAGTGTCAGGATTGTGGCAAAATTCACAGCGCATTCGACATCCTTGGGCAAAAACAATAAAACGAACGCCAGGACCATCCACCGTCCCAAAGTTTTCTGTAGAATGAATACGTCCCATAACTGGATCCGTCATAAAAATCCCTCTCTCATTTAAAAAGCAAAGCAACAACTAGTCTTAATAAAAGTTATAGCTTGCTATAGTTTATAATATCAGCGGTCCTTTAAGCATGGTTAGCTTTGAAACCATTATTTAAAAAGAGGGTAACAAGAGCCTTGTCACCCTCAAGAAAATCTTACATTCTGTCATGTGCTGTTCTGGAGATAACGTCATTTTGCTGTTCGCGTGTCAAATCACGGAATTTAACAGCATAACCAGAAACTCGGATTGTTAGGTTAGGATATTTTTCTGGATGTTCTTGAGCGTCAAGTAACAAGTCATTAGAGAATACGTTAACGTTGATATGGTAAGCGCCCTTGTCAAAGTAACCATCTAATACGTTTCTCAAATTATTAATTCGAGTATCCTCATCTTTACCTAAACCAGTTGGATTAATTGTTTGTGTATTTGAAATGCCATCCATAGCATTTTCATAGTTCAAACGAGCTGTTGAGTTCAACGAAGCGAGAAGTCCATTCTTTTCACCT
This sequence comes from Tetragenococcus muriaticus DSM 15685, assembly GCF_000423785.1. Classification (GTDB taxonomy): domain Bacteria; phylum Bacillota; class Bacilli; order Lactobacillales; family Enterococcaceae; genus Tetragenococcus; species Tetragenococcus muriaticus. The sequence goes on from NZ_AUIQ01000024.1 coordinate 3,022, forward strand.
AGATACTTTCCATCTTGATAACTTGGATTAGCACCAGGAGCTAATGGTTTGCCTGCACGACGCCCATCAGGTGTATTCCCTGTAGCTTTCCCATAAACAACATTTGACGTAATTGTCAATAATGATGTCGTTGGCGTTGAATTTCGATAAGTATGTTGACGTTTAATTTGAGTAATAAAGTATTCAACCACCCAGTTAGCTATTTCATCGGCTTCTTTATTATCATTACCATAAGTTGGAAATTCATTTTGTGGCTCATAATCAACAGCTAAACCATCTTCATCACGAATAACTTTAACATTTCCGTATTTAATCGCCATAATACTATCAGCAGCATGAGAAATTCCTGCAATCCCTGTAGCAAATGTACGCTTCAAGTCAGTATCCATCAAAGCTAATTGCGCTGCTTCATAAGAATACTTATCATGCATATAATGAATAACATTTAGTGTATTCACATAAAGTTCAGCGAGCCAAGCTAACATGTCTTTATATTTTTCAATAAAGTCATCATAGTCAATAGAATCTCCTGTTATTGGGCGATACTTAGGACCTACTTGTTTCTTCGTTTTTTCATCAATGCCCCCATTAATTGCATAAAGAACAGCTTTACACAAATTAGCACGAGCTCCAAAGAATTGCATGTCTTTTCCTGTAACAGTAGCAGATACACAACAAGCAATGGCTACATCATCAGATCCCCAATTTTCACGAAGTAAATCATCATTTTCAAATTGGATAGATGAACTTTCTTTGGCCATCTTAGACGCAAATGTACGGAAACCTTCAGGCAAATGTGAAGAATATAATACGGTCATATTTGGTTCAGGTGCTGGCCCCATATTAGATAATGTATGCAATAAGCGGAAATCGTTTTTAGTTACTAATGAACGACCATCAATGCCCATTCCAGCCAATGATAATGTAGCCCAAACTGGAAATCCTGAGAACAACTCATTATATTCAGGTGTACGAGCAAATTTTACCATGCGCAATTTTAAAACAAGTTGGTCAATTAACTCTTGAGCTTGCATCTCTGTAATTAAGCCCTTGTCCAGATCACGTTGGATATAAATATCCAAGAAAGCTGAAACACGTCCAAATGACATTGCTGCGCCGTTTTGTGATTTAATAGCACCTAAGTAACCAAAGTATAACCATTGAATAGCTTCTTGTGCTGTTTCTGCTGGACGAGAAATATCAAAACCATAAGAAGCAGCCATTGTTTTCAAATCATTTAGTGCCCGCAATTGTTCAGTTACTTCTTCTCTTAAACGAATGACATCGTCTGTCATTGTTCTATTGCCAGTGTTAGATAAATCATCTTGCTTATGTTCAATTAAATAATCAATCCCGTATAAAGCAATCCGACGATAATCACCAATAATCCGGCCTCGACCATAAGCGTCTGGAAGCCCAGTAATAATCTTGTTCGAACGTGCACGACGCATTTCAGGAGTATACGCATCAAACACACCTTGGTTATGCGTTTTACTCCAATCAGTAAAAATTTCGTTCATATCTTCGTCAACTTCATAGCCATTTGATTGTAGAGCATTATTAGCCATTTTGATGCCACCAAATGGTTGGAAAGCTTGTTTCAACGGAACGTCAGTTTGTAATCCGACAATTTTTTCTTCTTCTTTATTTAAATAACCAGGTCCATGAGAAGTAACGGTCGATGGAATATTAGTATCCATATCGTATACACCATTATGTTCATGTTCTACTTCGAACAAGTCTTGTAGTTGTGTCCATAATTTGTCAGTACTTTCAGCAATAGGCTCCAAAAACTGATCATTTCCACGATATTCTGTATAATTTTCTTGGATAAAATCCCGCGTATTTACTTCATTTCGCCAAGTTTCTCCTTTAAACCCTTCCCAAGCAGTTTTATTTACCTTCTCCGTATGATTTGTTACAGATGCCATGCGATGTTCCTCCTTATTTTCTGTTCCTTAATGCAACAGTCCTACTGTGAATAGTATAACACATATACATACTTTTGCAAGCATTTACATGTTTATTTTTTAACAAAAATCGAGAGAAAAACAAATTAAAAAATTTAAAATGTTGATTTTATAGTAATAATATCTGTGATAAAGTGATCATATTTTGCTTTTTAATTTAAAAGAAAAAATAAGCAAACAATAGAACCCTCTTCTGTATTGATACAGTTTTTATAAACTATAATAGTTAATGGTACAGAAATCCGTATTTGATATAAATAAAATCCTCCAAAATGAGCAACGCTTTCGTTAATCATTTTGGAGGTTCTTTATTACTCCTTATCGTATTGATCATTCAATTGTTCTTCTACACCTATGATTTTACCACCTTGCTTTTCATCAATGGCAAAGGACCCATTAGAAAAACGATCACTGATGGGATAATGATCACTTTGTATCTCAACTTGATCACCTTTTTCATTAGTAAGAACAAGACTTTTTTCTTGACCCTCTCCCATATAGACCACACGATGAGGGTTTTTCTTTAACTCTCTTAATACTGTGACTCCTCGTTTAGCTCGAGTTAATTGATTTAATTCTTGAGCAAGCATACGTTTGATCGCACCACGCTGAGTTACAATTACTACTGGATTATCTCCATTGCTGTAAACCAATAAACCATTTGACACCGTGTCTTCTGCTTTAAGATTTATAGCTTTAACACCGCTAGCTTTGCTTCCTACAACAGGTACTTCAGCTAATGAATACCGAAGGCCCATTCCTTTATAGGTTGCTATAAAAACGTCCAATTCTTCTTGAGCATCGATTAAATACGCACTAACTAATTCATCTTTTTCTTCCTTAAATTTTATTGCAGTAGCAGCACGACTTCTATAAGTACGCCAAGGTTTAAATTCTTCCATTCGTGTTTGCTTAATCATGCCATCTTTTGTTATAAACACAAAATTTTTCGCTGAATCCAATTCACTATAACTATATACCTTTAAAATGAATTCATCTGCTGAAAAATTTAAAAGGTTTTGTGAAAGATGTTCTCCTGTATCCTTCCACTTCAAATCAGGAAGTTCAAAAACTGGGCGATATATCATATTTCCCTTATTGGTAATTAACAACAAACTGTCTAAAGTATTTAATTGCTGGCAAAAAACAAGTTTGTCACTTTCTTTCATTCCTATTTCTTCTGCTTTAGAAGCACTGAAAGAACGTAGACTGCTACGTTTAACATAGCCTTCTTTGGTAATTGCTGTCATAACATCTTCAGAAGGAACTAAAACTTCTGTTTCAATTTTAATTTCTTCGATCTCTTCTTCAATTTCTGTCAAACGTGGCTTATGAAATTTTTTCTTAACCTGACGCAACTCATTTTTAATAACCTTCATTAATTCAGTCTCGTCTTGTAAGATCTTTTGTAATTCAGCAATATAGGAAGCCAATTTTTCAGCTTCGTTTTCAAGCTCGGTAATATCTGTATTTGTTAAACGATATAACTGCAGATTCACAATCGCTTCAGCTTGTGCTTGAGTAAATTGGTGTTGGATAACTAAATTATTTTTAGCATCTTTTTTATCCTTGCTAGAACGTATAGTAGTAATAACTTTATCAAGAATGGATAAAGCCTTCATCAAACCATCCACGATATGTTGACGTTTTTGAGCTTTATTTAATTCAAATTGGCTTCGTTTTAAAACAACATCTCGTCGATGTTCAATATAACTTGCTAAAATATGTTTTAAATTGACTTGCTGAGGGCGCATATGATCAATAGCTACCATGTTAAAACTATAGTTTACTTGTAGATCGGTATTTTTTAATAAATAGTTCAATACACCTTGAGCATTCGCCTCTTTTTTTAACTCAACGACCATGCGTAAACCTGTTCTATCTGTTTCATCCCGCACTTCTGCAATACCTTCAATTTTTTTTGCTAAACGAATTTCGTCCATTTTTTTCACTAATGAAGCTTTATTGACTTCATAAGGGATTTCATTAATCACAATTTGTTGTCTTCCACCACGTAACGTTTCAGTTTCTGTTTTAGCACGTAAAATGACTTTCCCTTTTCCAGTTTCATAAGCCTTTTTTATTTCTTCTTTTCCTTGCAAAATGCCACCAGTTGGAAAGTCAGGACCTGGGATAAATTCCATTAACTTATCTAAAGAAGCATTAGGATGATCTATAAGATAAACGGTACCATCAATGACTTCTGCTAAATTATGAGTAGGAACTTCAGTCGCGTAACCAGCTGATATTCCTGTTGAGCCATTTACCAACAGGTTAGGAAATTTCGCTGGTAAAACAGCTGGTTCTTTTTCAGTATCATCAAAGTTCAAAACCATATCAACTGTATCTTTTTCAATATCAGCTAACATCTGATCACTGAACTCAGATAGGCGCGCTTCCGTATAACGCATGGCAGCTGGCGGGTCCCCATCCATACTACCATTATTCCCATGCATTTCGACTAACACTTCTCTTAGTTTCCAATCCTGACTCATTCTCACCATAGCTTCGTAAATACTGCTGTCTCCATGTGGATGATAGTTTCCCATAACATTTCCAACAGATTTTGCCGATTTACGAAAGCTTTTATCATGAGTATTTCCATCATTATTCATCGAAAACAAAATACGGCGTTGCACCGGTTTTAACCCGTCACGAACATCTGGTAAAGCACGCTCTTGAATAATGTATTTTGAATAACGGCCAAAACGGTCACCCATAACTTCTTCCAATGTTAACTCTTGAATTTGTTTATTTTGTTCCAAAAACTCACCTTCTATTTATCAAATAAATTCGTTTCCGCAAAAGAAGATTCATAAGCTGATTTTTTCTTATCATCGGGTTCAGCTGTCTCCAAAATACTTCCATCTTCTTCTAAACTAAATTGAACATGAGATTCAATCCATCTTCTTCTAGGATCTACCTTATCGCCCATTAAAGTTGTCACACGACGTTCAGCTTGTGCTGCATCATCAATTCTAACGCGAACTAACGTCCTATTTTCTGGATCCATTGTCGTTTCCCATAGTTGTTCAGCATTCATTTCTCCTAGACCTTTATAACGTTGTAATAGATAGCCCTTGCCTATATCTTGTGTAATGGATTCTAATTCTTCATCTGTCCAAGCATATTGATTGATCTGATTTTTCCCACTGCCTTTTGTTACCTTATAAAAAGGAGGTAAAGCAATGTATACTCTACCGGCTTCGACTAACGGTTTCATATAACGATAGAAAAACGTTAATAACAATACTTGAATATGGGCCCCATCAGTGTCCGCGTCTGTCATAATAATAATTTTATCGTAATTACAATCTTCTAATGTAAATTCAGGACCCACGCCAGCACCGATCGTGTATATCATCGTATTAATCTCTTCATTTTTTAAGATATCTTGCATATTCGCTTTTTCAGTATTGATAACCTTCCCTCTTAAAGGCAGAATGGCTTGAAATTTACGATCACGGCCTTGTTTTGCCGAACCACCTGCTGAATCTCCCTCAACCAAATACAATTCGTTTTTTTGCGGGTTCCTAGATTGTGCTGGTGTTAACTTCCCTGACAATAGAGATTCGCCTTTTTTTCTTTTCTTGCCATTTCGACTCTCTTCACGAGCTTTTCGTGCAGCTTCACGAGCTAAGCGAGCTTTGTTGGCTTTACGAATAAGCATCTGACTCATTTCACTATTTTCTTGTAAATAAAAAATCAACTGTTCGCTTATCACTTTATCAACGGCCGTCCTAGCAGCAGGGCTACCTAATTTTTCTTTTGTTTGTCCTTCAAATTGCAACAAACTTTCAGGTATACGCACAGACAAAATAGCAGCTAATCCTTCGCGAAAATCGCTTCCTTCCAAATTTTTATCTTTATCTTTTAACAAACCGACCTTACGTGCATATTCATTAAATGATTTTGTCAAAGAGGTCTTCATCCCTGCTTCGTGGGTTCCCCCATCTTTTGTACGTACATTATTAACAAAAGACAAAATATTTTCAGAATAACCATCATTATATTGAAAAGCAAATTCTACTTCAATCCCGTCTTTTTCACCAGAAAAATAGGCCACCGGCGTTAAAGTATCTTTTTCTTCGTTTAAGTACTCAACAAATTCTTTAATGCCTTCTTCATAAAGAAAGTCATCTTCGACTTTTTCTTCTCCACGTAAATCAGTCAAAGTAATTTTTACACCTTTTAATAAGAAAGCTGATTCACGCAAACGCTCTGCTAACATATCATAAGAAATTTTAGCAGCTGAAAAAATCGTAGGATCTGGTAAAAAGTGTACCGTAGTTCTATTACTTTCTTTTGTTTTCCCAATTTTTTCTAAAGTACCTGCAGGTTTACCGCCTTCTTGAAAGGTTTCTTTATATTTTACGCCATCACGAACAATAGTTACTTCCAACCAGCTGGAAAGCGCGTTAACAACGCTAGCGCCTACACCATGTAAACCACCAGAAGTTTTATATCCCCCTGCTTGACCAAATTTTCCACCTGCGTGTAATACCGTAAAAATAACTTCAACTGTTGGAATTCCTGAAGTATGCATGCCCACAGGCATCCCGCGTCCGTAATCTGTTACTTGGATACTACTATCTTTACCAATAGTCACATCAATAGTTTTGCCATAACCAGAAAGCGCCTCGTCTACTGCATTATCCACGATTTCATACACCAAATGATGTAATCCGCGCTGATCCGTGGAGCCAATATACATTCCTGGCCTTTTTCTTACTGCTTCTAATCCTTCTAGTACTTGAATAGAAGCATCATTATATTCGTTGGTTTGTTTTGCCAAAGTCAACGCTCCTTGCATTTATATTTTCTTTTGTCAGTACTTTTTTAACTGACAATGGACTTGAACACACTATATCATACGCTAAAAATACCGCGAAAAAAAGAAGAAAAACCCCAAAATGAAGTTTTTCTTATAAATACCTAATTTTTGAAGCCCAGCCAAAAAGTTAAATTAGATTTTATGTCCTGAATTTGGTTTCAGGACATAAGTCTGCCTAATCTATGTCCTGAATTTGGTTTCAGGACATAAGTCTGCTTAATCTATGTCCTGAATTTGGTTTCAGGACATAAGTCTGCTTAATCTATGTCCTGAATTTGGTTTCAGGACATAAATCTGCCTAATCTATGTCCTGAATTTGATTTCAAGACATAAGTCTGCCTAATCTATGTCCTGAATTTGATTTCAGAACATAGATCGAGTTATTTTTACCAAAATCTAAAATAAATGTTATTGCTTTTGGTCTAATTTACCAAGTTCAATTTTGATGCAACGGTCCATGATGATATCATCTCGTCCAGCATCCTGTAGTTTTTTTGCTGCTTCTTCATTTTCAATCCCTAATTGTGCCCAAAAAACTTTTGCATCCGTTTCTAAGAAATCATCGGCAACATCGGGTAAAAATTCACTACGACGAAAGATATCCACGATATCGATAGAAACTGGAATATCTTGTAACCGCGCATAGACTTGTTCACCTAAAATTTCTTGCCCCGCCAACTTGGGGTTTACGGGAAAAATATTATAACCATGCTTTTGTACAACTTGGGTTACTTGAAAGCTTGTACGTTCTATATTATCACTTAGCCCGACAACTGCGACATTTTTTGCTGTTTTTAAATAATGTTGGATAGTTTGCTCATCTGGGTTTTGAAAAGCCATTATTATCTACTCCTTTAAAAATTACACTATTATTGTTATAAGAACTTTCATTTAAGTTGTTGCTTTTGCATTTTCATGCTAAAATATTGCTAGTCTAACAAAAGGTTGGTTCTTATGAAAATCATTCTATTATTAATCGTTGCCTATATACTAGGCTCTATACCTTCTGGTCTTTGGATCGGTAAAGTTTTTTATAAAAAAGATATCCGACAATATGGCAGTGGAAATTCTGGTACAACCAATACTTTTCGCATATTAGGAGCTAAGGCTGGTTTTGCCGTCTTTCTCGCTGATCTACTAAAAGGAACATTAGCCACTTCTCTAGCCTATCTTCCTTATGTAGAGATAAATCCTCTTTGGCTAGGACTGTGTGCCATTTTAGGTCATGTTTTCCCATTATTTGCCAAGTTTAAAGGAGGAAAAGCTGTAGCAACAAGCGCTGGCATGCTCTTGGGCTACCATCCACTTTTCTTTTTATTTTCTCTAGCGATTTTCTTAGTTTTCCTATTTATTACAAGTATGGTAAGTCTGTCTAGTATGATTGCTGCAGTCATTATCACTCTGTCTACTTTTATTCTGCCCAGTATCTTTCCAATACTTTTGCCAGAAACCGATGGATTATTATCTTGTATTGCCGTTATCGTTACTGCGTTTATCTTTTATTTACATAGACAAAATATTCAACGCATCAGACAAGGAAATGAAAGCCGCATCTCCTTTGGATTAAATAAAAAATCTAAGAAAAAATAGCAAAACTAGGACACAGGAGTTTGCCACTGTTGGAAACTTTGTGTCCTAGCTTTTTTATTTAACCACAATGGCATATTTAGCATGGAATATATCATTTGCTGCTAACTTTTGTATTCCTAACTTTTCGCTTAATTCACCAGAAGTATCAAAAGTATCCGCAAGACCAGCCCAAGGTTCAATACAAACGAAGGGCGATTCTTGGGGATAAGTCGACCAGAAACCGACATAAGGGAAGTTTTTAAACGATACAGACACCAAATGAGGCGATTTATCACTACAAATCGTAAATGAATTTAAGCCCTTTGTCTCATAAATAAGCGCATCATTTTTAAATAATTCATGATTTAAAGCGATTGTTGTATTTGTTTGTCCTAAGGTCCTTTGATCTAAATCAATGAGTCCCTCTTTCAATGACAAATTGATCCTTGATTTCATTGGCGAAGGATCGAGATAGTAATCTGTAAAGTCGAGCCCATCGTCTATGGGTACATTAAATGCTGGATGTCCACCAATAGAAAAATACATTTCTTCAGAAGCTGGATTTTTTACTTGGTAATCTACCGTCAGACCATCTCCACCCAAAGCATAGCCAATAATCAGTTCAAAATCAAAAGGATACATTTCTTTTATCTTTGTATTGCTTTGTAAACGAAAACTTACTGCGTCAGCCTTTTGCTCAAGCAGTTCAAAATCCATATCTCGAGCAAAGCCATGCTGAGGTAACTGGTAAGTACGCCCATTATAGGTATAAGTTCCATTTTTCAGAGCACCAACAATAGGAAATAATACAGGCGCATGTCTTTTCCAGTAAGCTGGGTCTGCTTGCCATATATATTCGATCTCGTTATCTTTACGTTTTAAGCTGGCTAACTCTGCTCCTTTTTCATTGATCACTGCTTTTAAATGATCCGTCTCAATTGTGACTGGCATCGTTTCCCCCTCTTTTCTTCTACCTCAAGCTTTATCCAATTCATCTTTAAAATGATGATTTAAAACTTTCAGATAAGTCCCCTTCATTCCTAAAGAACGGGACTCGATAATACCCGCAGATTCTAATTTGCGCAACGCATTTACAATGACTGAACGAGTAATCCCAATTTCATCAGCGATATTAGAAGCTGTCAAACGTCCTTCATCGCCATCGAGTTCATCAAAAATGGCTTGAACAGCTTTTAATTCACTATATGAAAGTGTACCGACTGCCATTTGTACAGCTGTTGTATTACGTACATCTTCTTCAATACTACGGGATTTTTGATACAAAATTTGCATCCCCACAACCGTTGCACTATATTCAGCTAATACTAAATCATTTTCATCAAAAGGCTGTTCTATACGGGATAAAATTATGGTGCCCAAACGTTCTCCTGCCCCAAAGATTGGAACAATTGTTGTTAAACCATTAGGATAAACCTCACGTAATTCCACAGGAAAAGCTGTCATGTCATTTTCAATAGTAATATTTGCTTCAGTTTTTTTCAACTGATCTACCCATTCTGCATAACTTTTAGGAAATTGCTTTTGCAAAAACATATTCTTGACTCGTTCGTTATTTACATCTAATATTTCGGCAAATCCCAAAACACTTCCATTGGAGCTAATAATGTAGGTGTTACTATTCAAAATATCACCTAGCACTTCTGCCATTTCACCATAAGGTAAGTCAGAATCTATATTAAATGTATTATTTTGCTGCAATAATTCGTTGATCTTTCTAGTTTGTTCTAACAGTGTACTCATGATCTTCTCCTTTAAATGTTTTCAGCTGTCCCCATCAAACTTTTTACAGAATGTAACGACTCAAATCCTTGTTTTTAGCAATATCAGATAATTTATCTTCAACATAAGCTTCAGTAATTTGAATTTCCCCCATTTGCATATCAGAAGCTTCATATAAAAGATCTTCCAACAGTTTTTCTAAAATGGTATGCAAACGTCTAGCTCCAATATTATCTGTGTCCCGATTCACTTCAAAAGCAATATTCGCAATCTTTTCAATAGCTTCTTTGGTAAAAGTTACACTCACATTTTCTGTGTCTAATAAAGCAACATATTGTTTTACTAATGCATTATTAGGTTCTTTTAGAATTTTCATGAAGTCCTCAGCTGTTAGGTCATTTAGTTCAACCCGTATAGGAAAACGTCCTTGTAACTCAGGAATAAGATCACTAGGTTTAGAAACATGAAAAGCTCCAGAAGCAATAAATAAAATATGTTCTGTTTGTAATGTGCCATATTTCGTATTTACTTGTGACCCTTCTACAATTGGCAAAATATCACGTTGTACACCTTCCCTTGAAACATCACCAGATTGTTCCGATTTTGCTGTCACTTTATCAATTTCATCAATAAAGATAATGCCACTGGATTCCGCTAATTGTATAGCTTCACTATGAATATCAGCATCATTCACTAATTTGGCTGATTCTTCTTGGATTAAAATCTCCCTAGCATCTTTTACGGGTAACGTACGATCCACTTTTTTATTCGGTGTCATTTGAGAGAAGGCTTCGCTTAAATCGATCCCCATTTGTTCCAAGCCATTATTCATCATTGGGTTTTGATTTTTTTCTTCTTCTACTTGAATCGTAACTTCGCGATCATCTAAGATACCCTTTTGTAATTGTTCAAAAATTGCTTGTCGATTACTCCGAATTTCTTCAGTCAACTCTTCTTCTGGCTCTTCAGATTCCTGCGGTTGTTGTCCTTGAGCAAACATATTCATCATTTGTTCATAAGGATTTTGGTTTTTCCGTTTTTCTTTTTTGATCCCTGGAGCTAAAGCTTTTGCTAATCTTCGATTTGCTTTTTTTTCGGCTTGGCTGTATACATCGCTATACCGAGCTTTTTTGACGATTTGGATCGCATTTTCCACTAAATCACGAATCATAGACTCCACGTCGCGACCTACATAACCAACTTCGGTAAATTTTGTTGCTTCAACTTTTACAAAAGGAGCCGAGATTGTTTTTGCTAAACGGCGTGCAATTTCTGTTTTGCCGACACCAGTAGGTCCAATCATCAAAATATTCTTCGGCGTAACATCTTGTCGCATTTGTTCGTCTAATTGTAAACGACGGTACCGATTGCGCAGTGCTACCGCTACTGATTTCTTAGCTTGGTCTTGTCCAATAATATAACTATTTAATTCATTGACAATTTCTTTCGGTGTTTTTTCTCGATTAGTCATAAAATTAACATTCCTCCACATTAATATCATGGTTCGTAAAGATACAAATATCGGCTGCGATGTTTAATGCATTTTCAGCAATTTCTTTAGCAGATAACTTATCACTTGCATACTTACGCATTGCTCTGGCTGAAGCTAGCGCAAAGTTTCCTCCTGACCCAATGGCTAAGATGCCGTCATCAGGTGTAATCACTTCGCCAGTTCCTGAAACTAAAAGCATTTCTTCTTTGTTCATAACAATTAGCATAGCTTCTAATTTTTGCATTGAACGTTGTGTACGCCATTCTTGAGCTAGTTCAACAGCAGCACGTTGTAAATTTCCATGAAATTCATTTAATTTTTCTTCAAATTTTTCTTCTAAAGTAAAGGCATCTGCTACACTTCCGGCAAATCCAACAACGACTTCGCCATTATAGATACGACGAACTTTTCGAGCCGTGCCTTTCATAACAACTTGTTCGCCCATAGTTACTTGGCCATCACCAGCCATAGCAAGTTTGCCATCTTTTTCGACAGCACAAATCGTTGTTGAATGAAATTGTGATTCCATATTCCTTGTTCCTCCTCATTTTAAAACCAAGATTATGCTCTTGGATGAAATTGTCGGTAATTTTTTTGTAAATTTTCTTTGGTTACATGGGTATAGATTTGAGTTGTTGATAAATTCGCATGACCTAACAACTCTTGAACCGTTCGCAAATCCGCCCCATTGTTTAATAAATGAGTAGCAAAAGTATGACGCAACATGTGAGGATGAATTTGTGAATTCAAACTACTTTTTTTAATAACTTGATTTAGCGCATACTCAATACCCGTTGAAGTGATTCCATCACCTAAACGGTTAACAAAAACAAAATTATGCTCTTTATGATACTTTTCCAGCAAAAAAGAACGCCCTTCAGATAAATACACCCCTAAGGCTTCTTGAGCATAGGCTCCAAACGGCACGTAACGATCTTTATTTCCTTTCCCATGAATAAATAAAACACTGTTTTCCCAGTCAATTTGTTCAAGCGTTAATTGTGCACATTCGCTCACACGTAAACCCGAACCATACAAAACTTCTAATAACGCACGGTCTCTTTGTTGTAGTGGCTTTGATCCCTGCACACTGTCAAACAACGTCTCTATTTCTTTTTCATAAAAAAAGCGAGGAAGTTTGACATTCTTCTTTTTCAAGTGAATATAAGAAAAAGGGTTTTCTTCTATCACTTCTTGTTTTAATAAATAGTGATAAAAAGAACGTAAACTGGCAATTTTTCGACTAACAGTATTTCGACTAAAATTTTTTTCGCTTAATTCACTTAAATAAACACGTACATCACGATGATCTATTTGTAAATAATTCTCATCGCCAGAGTTCTTTAAAAAAACAAAAAAATTCGTAAGGTCTTCTTCATAAGCTTCTTTCGTTTTTTCAGAATATCCACGTTCTACCAAGAGATAGCGATAATATTCACTAGGCCAATCTTTTGTCATTTTGCACGTCTCCTATTTCCTATTCCACTAAAAATGTAGCATAGTCATATGAAAAATACAAACGAATTGTCAGAATTTAATCAATATTTCAAAGTATGTTCACAATTAATAAAATAATGAAAACAATGCGAAATAAATAGATTGTTTTGCTCGCAGACTGAGCAAGGCAAGGTTAAATTCCAACTTTTCAATTATAACATAACAAAAGTACTGACGCGAATTTAAGAGTTTTAAAAAGAAAAAGTTCCATGACATGGGATAATATCATGGAACTTTTTCTTTATTTTTGGATATCTTCTTGATAATCACAATTTGAACAAACTACTTGTTTGCCGCCTTTTTTCTTTTTCTCTACTAGATAATGACTACATTTGGGACAATCGCGTCCAATGGGTTTATTGTTAGAGATAAAATCACAATCTGGATAACGATCACAGCCATAAAACGTACGATTTTTTTTCGATTTTCTTTCGATCACTTGCCCTTGTTCACATTTAGGACAAGTCACTCCAATCTCTTTAACAATCGGTTTAGTATTACGACATTCAGGAAAATTACTACAAGCGTAAAATTTCCCATACCTACCCAATTTAATCACCATAGGATGTCCACAAACATCACAATCAAATCCTGCTGGTTCATCTTTAATTTGAACCTTTTCCATTTTTTCTTCCGCTGTTTCCAGTTCTTTTTCAAAAGGAGGATAAACTCGGTCAATAAGCTTCACCCATTCCTCTTTACCTTCTTCAATATGATCTAATTCCTCTTCCATACCAGCTGTAAAGGAAACATCCACAATTTCTGGGAAGAAATCTTCGATAAGATTATTGACAATTTCTCCTAATTCTGTCGGCTCAAAACGTTTTTGTTCAAGCTTAACATAATAACGTTTCTGAATCGTTTGTAAAGTAGGAGCATAAGTAGAAGGACGTCCCACGCCTTTTTCTTCTAATATACGTATTAATGTAGCCTCATTAAAACGAGCAGGAGGCTGTGTAAAGTGTTGATTAGGTGTGATATCTTCTGATTGTACGACATCTCCTGAAGCTAATTCCGGTAAGACATTGTCCTTATCTTTCTTACCATCATCGCGACCTTCAACATATACTTCCATAAAGCCTTTAAATTTAACCTTAGAACCATTAGCCACAAAAGTTACACCATTTTGTTCCAAAGTAGCTTTTACCGTATCAAGTATCGCTGGTTTCATTTGGCTAGCGACAAAACGTGACCAAATCAAACGATATAATTTTAATTGGTCTTTATCTAAGTATTTTTCAATCGCTTCTGGCGTACGCAATGCACTCGTAGGACGAATAGCTTCGTGAGCATCTTGTGCACTTTGTGCATTTTGCATTTTTTTATTACTGTGAGCAGCATATTTTTTTCCATAAGTTTCTTCGATAAAATCTGTAACTTCTTGTTTAGCACTGTCTGCTATACGCTTAGAATCCGTACGTATATAAGTAATTAGCCCTGTTGTCCCACCTTTTCCTAATGAAATTCCTTCATATAGTTGTTGAGCAACCATCATCGTTTTGCCAGTACGAAAGTTCAATTTGCGAGCCGCTTCTTGTTGCATACTACTTGTCGTAAATGGTGCCGCTGGATTTCTTTTACGTTCTTTTTGTTCAACTTTAGTTACATCAAAGTCTTTATTTGTCAATCGAGCAGTAACTTCTTTAACCGTCTCTTCGTTTGGTAATTTTTTCTTCTTTCCATCAACGCCCCAGAAGCTAGCTTTAAATTTATTACGCCCTTTTTTAAAGTTCCCATCAATGCTCCAATATTCTTCTGGAGTAAAATTTTGGATTTCTTTTTCTCGATCAATGATCATCTTAAGCGCAACAGATTGAACACGACCAGCGCTCAACCCTTTTTTTACTTTGCGCCAAAGGATGGGACTAATTGAGTAGCCAACCAAACGATCTAATACTCTTCGTGCTTGTTGTGCATCTACTAAATCGAGATTAATCGAATGCGGCTCTTTAAATGCTTCTTTAACCGCTTCTTTCGTAATCTCATTAAAAACGACACGATTTTTATCATGTAGATCTAATCCCAAAATATAAGCTAGGTGCCAAGCGATAGCTTCTCCTTCTCTATCCGGGTCGCTAGCAAGGTAAACCTTCTCTGCTTTTTTTGCATGTTTTTTTAAGTCTTTAATAACGTCGCCCTTACCACGAATTGTAATATAATAAGGTTCATAATTATTTTCTACATCGATCCCCATTTTACTTTTAGGTAAGTCGCGGATGTGTCCGACACTGGCTACAACCTTGTAATTGCGCCCAAGATATTTTTCGATCGTTTTAGCTTTAGCTGGCGATTCTACGATCACCAAATATTTATAAGCCATTAAAAGGCCCCTTTCTTAAATGGTTTTTACTAGTTACATCCCCATTTAATTTTCGAATAACAAATCGTAGCCTATCATAGCCATTCGGGAATGGTTTGTCAAGCAAGGAACTATAAAACGCCTTTGGCATATGTGAAAAATAGTAGTCTCTTTTTTGCAGGTACATATAAAATCAAATAACTTTTCCCATTAAAAATGAGGGAGTTCTTCCAAAATATCTTGGACTGAAACTACACATTTAGCCCCATCTTGAATGAGACGGTGACAACCATCTGATTGTCCAGTCAAAATTTCACCAGGGACAGCAAATACTTCTTTGCCGTAATCTAATGCTAACTGCGCGGTAATCAAAGACCCGCTACGCTCTTTAGCTTCAATCACACAAGTTGCTTTACTAAGTCCAGCAATAATCCGATTGCGCATAGGAAAATGGTGCTTTTTTATCGGTGTTTTTTGCGGATATTCGCTCAAAACCAAATGATTTTTTCTCATTTCGCTAAATAAAGGCAAAACCTCTCTAGGATAACAGATATCCAAACCGCAACCTATTACGCCGATAGTCAAACCTCCAGATCGAATGGCCATTTCATGACTCATTCGATCCACTCCTTTTGCTAAACCACTTACAATCACAAATCGTTTTTGTACAAGCGCAGGAAGTAATTTATGGATTACCTGTGCCGAATATTGAGTAGATTGTCGCGCACCTACAAAGGCTAAACATGAATAATCTAATAAAGAAAGATTACCAGCATAAAAAATCACCAATGGTGGATAAGGCAGTTCCAATAATTCTTGCGGATAATTGGGCGATAGCCAAGTAATATATTGTTGATTTTTTAAATTTTCTTGTAACCAATCCTCACTAATTGCTTGAAAACTAGCGCGAAATAAACTCTTATATTGACGAATTTGCGCGATTTGAATCACATCATCAGCAGAAAACACATCTGCCTGAAAGTGTTCATGAAATTTAACAATCTTCCATTTACCAACCAGCCCAATTCCCTTACAATAAGTCAACTTTACTATCGTTTTTTCAATTGTTGATAATTCTTCGTACTTCAAAAAAATCCCCCTCTTTTTTGTATTCATTGTTAAGTACGCAAAAAAAGGAGATTTCTTTTTTTATAAGTATTTTTTTATAGGTGCATATGATTTTCGATGAATGGGAGTAATCCCATGTTCACTTAACCCAGTTAGGTGTGTTTTCGTTCCATAACCAGCATTTTGATCAAATGCGTAATAAGGATAGCGTTTATGGTATTCTGACATCAAATTATCTCGATAAACTTTAGCAATAATACTAGCGGCAGCGATAGATACGCTTTTGGCGTCTCCTTTAATAATTTTTTCTTGAGGAGTCGCAGTTTCTAAAGACATTGCATCAATTAACAGAAAATCTGGTTTCACTGACAGATTGGCAACAGAGTCCTTCATAGCAATTTTACTTGCTTGATAAATATTTACTTGATCAATTGTTTCTGCTGGTACTTCTCCTATACCAATGGCTAGCGCCTGTTGCTGAATTTTTTCGGCTAGTGCTAAACGTTTTTTTTCGCTTAATTGTTTTGAATCATTCAATCCAGGAAGAAAACTGTCTTCTGGTAAAACAACCGCAGCTGCTACAACGGGGCCAGCTAGCGGACCGCGTCCAACTTCATCAATTCCTGCCAAATAGCGATAGCCCTCTTGATAGCACTTACGCTCAAAAGTTTGCATAAGATAAAACTGTTTTTTTAAATCTTGCTCTTTTGCCAAGCGTTTTTCTAACTGATTTAAAAGTTGTTGAACTCCTTTACGTTCATCAGAACGTAATTGTGTAACGTAAGGATCAGTGAGCGAATCTACTTCAGACAAGTGGTTTTTAATAGTAGAAATTGCTTCTTTTTCCATTTACTCACCCACTTCTGCATAGCGATCTAAGGTAAATCGCCCTAACTTGCCTTCTCTTATATCGTGAATAACACGTTGGCTTCCTTTATCATAATCTTCTTGGAAACCTTGCTTTTGCGTGATTAACATTAGCAATTCAGGGGTAGGAAGTTGTAAATCCTCTTGTGTTAGTTGATAACGCCTTGCAAGTTGATCTGGATAAAATTGCAAAAAAAAGTCTAGGCCATAAATAGCAATGTCATCTTGTTGAAGCAATTGTTCCTTAATAGCTCCTGTCAATGCAAGTCTTTTTCCTGTCTCTTGGTCCTCAAATTTTGGCCATAAGATTCCAGGAGTATCTAATAATTCTAAATCTTTTTTATAACGAACCCATTGTTGCCCTTTAGTCACTCCAGGAGAATTTCCTGTCTTAGCAAACTTTTTCCCAGCAAGTCGATTTAATAATGTGGATTTTCCTACATTAGGGATACCAATGACCATCGCTCGAATGGCACGTGGTTTCAATCCTTTTTGTTGTTCTTTTTGTAATTTCTCAGTCAGAGCTTCTTTGGTCTTAGGTAAGATTAGATGACTTCCCTTATTGTCTTGAGAATTAATCGCTAACACACCCAACCCTTGTTGGCTAAAGTAGTTTTCCCATTGCTTGGTTTGTGCTGGATCGGCTAGGTCAGCTTTATTAATTAATACTAACCGTGGTTTTTGCTGTAAAACTTCGTCTAGCATAGGATTTCTTGAAGAAACGGGCAATCTACCATCAACTAATTCGAATACAATATCAACATGTTGTAATTTTTCTGCTACTTGACGTTTGGCCTTTGCCATATGTCCAGGAAACCATTGAATGGTCATACAAATCTACTCTCCTTAATATAACAATTCTATGTGCGGCAAATAGCCCTTTTGTTTAGAACCACTGTTTATCATAAACGTTTTTCTTTAACCTTTCAATTCCCCTTCAAAATTTTTCCTTTAAAAAGTCTTGTAAAGATGAACAGGTCAACTCTACAAGACTCCGCCTTAAATAAATTTCATATGTGGTAAAGGATAATAAACAAAACGGATAGTTCCAAGAATTTCATCTTCTGAAATAGCTCCAAAGGAACGACTATCTTTGGAAAAACGGCGGTTATCTCCAATAACAAAATAACTATCTTTGCCTAGTTTTTCTACTCCCATTAGTTCCTCAAAATCAAAATCGTAAGTGTAAGGTCCCGATTCATCATCTTCATGCAGATTCTCTACTAAAAAAGGCTCATCCATTTCTTTACCATCAATATATAGCTTGTCGTCCTTATAACTTACAGATTCCCCTGGTAGACCAACAACTCGTTTAACATAGGTACCATCAGGAAGATTAAAAACAATCACATCAAAACGTTTGATACTTGATAAGCGCTCCATTAATGCCATATCCCCTTGAGCCATCGTATCCTCCATCGAGCTTCCTTGGACAGGTACTGGAATTAACAAAAAACCCCGGAGCAAAAGAGCTAAAATACCTGTAACAAATGAATATTTTATTATTAACCAAAACCATTCCAAAAATCGTTCTCTGTTCATTTCGTCATCGGTCCCGTCTAATTCCTCATTTTGTTAGTTCCTCAATTGCTTTATTATACATTGGATCAGATTCCTGTATCTTTTGAACGACTTCTTGTTCAATTACTGAACTTGTCTCTTGATTAACACTGCCAGTCGGTTCAAGATCATTTTTTTCTTGGAAATCTTGCACCGCTTGTTCCGTTTCTTCGTTAAATTCCTCGCCCTCGGTTGGATAATCTAAAGCTTGTAAGAATGCATTTAAATTTTCAGTATCATCCGATTCGTCTCCTTTTTTCAACCCTTCTTTTGTAGACAACGGAGGTAAGTAAGCATAATCAGGCAACTCAGCTTCGATTGTGGGTTCAACTCCCTCTTCATTGATCCATTCGCCATTAGGGGTCAACCATTTTTGTATTGTCATTCTCACTTCGCTATTGTCAGAAAAATCACTAACACTTTGTACAGTTCCTTTTCCAAAAGTATTTGTGCCTACAATTGGAATGTTTGCCGACTCTTTTAAAGCTGCTGCAAAAATTTCCGAAGCTGAGGCGCTTTGTTGATCAACTAGTACAACAGTAGGTTCTTTTACCTTGAATCCACCATCTAATCGTTCAGAAGCTTCACTTTCATTCGTAATTTCGTCATCTCTTCCAAATTGGACAATTGTTTGACCATCTTCTAAAAACATACTAGTCATTTCTTCTACTTGATCTAGATACCCTCCAGGGTTTTGGCGCATATCAATAACAAAAGATTCTGCCCCTTCATTACGTAGATTTTTAATTGCGTCACGCAACTCTTGAGCCGTATTTTCATTAAAACTAGCAATTTCGATATTGCCAATATCTTGGTGGTCTTCGTCAAGATTATAATCTAAAGATTCAAGTGGAATCGTATCTCGCTTGATCTCTACTTCAAAATGATCTTCTTCACGTTCAACTTCTAATGTTACAGTAGATCCTTTTTCTCCACGAATGGTTTGCACCACTGTGTCAAGGTCTTCTCCTTCAGTTTCTTTTCCGTCAACTTTTAAAATCTTATCTTCTGCTTGTAAACCAGCTTTTTCAGCTGGGCTATCCTTTACTGGCGCTTCAGAAACTTCAGGCAGATCATCTATAATTGTTAAAGTCGCGCCGATTCCTTCAAAATCACTTGATAATGAATTATTAAGTTCTTCAGCGTCCTGTTCCCCCAAATAAGAAGTATACGGATCATCTAATGCATCCGTCATTCCTTCTAACGCACCCTCAACCAGTTCGTTATCATCCACGTCTTCATAATAGTTTTCCTGAATATTGTTATATAAAGCTTGAACTTTATATAAATCATTTCCTGAAAGAGAATAAGCTTGGAAAGTTCCACTTGTCGTAATCCAATAAACCAATCCTCCAGTGATAAGCGCCACAACTACCAAAGAAATCACGTATTTGGTAAATGATATTTTTTTATTTTTCATGTAGCACCTCGACTTCATACTTTAATACGTCTATCGATTATTCTCCAAATACTTCTGCCAAATCCGATCAAAAATGTCCATATTATCCAAATAGTTGACATTTAACTCTAGATAATCAGAGATTTCTTCATAATTTTCACTTTGTTTAGGAAATTGGATATCTTTTGATGCTTGATTAGCAAATACTTGTTCTTCATCAGCAGAGTTAGGTCCACGCAGCGTCATTAAATAATGATAGAAACTACGCTTCATTTTCCCCAGTTCTCCTTTATAAAAGCAGCTCTTCTAGCATGGTTTCTAGCAAAGTTTTCAGGATTTTTCTTATAAAAATCTTGATGATACATTTCTGCTGGGTAAAAAGTTTGCGCTGGCTCAATTTGAGTCACAATCGGCTGACTAAACCGTCCGCTATCTTGTAATTCTTGACGACTTTTTTCAGCGATTTCTTTTTGTTCTTCATTTAAATAATAAATCACCGGACGGTAATTATCACCACGATCTTGAAATTGGCCAAAAGCATCGGTGGGGTCTGTTTGTTGCCAATATATTTCGACTAAATCTTTATAAGAAATAATTTCTGGATCAAAAATAATTTCCACAGCTTCTGTATGTCCTGTTGCTTGAGTAACCACTTGTTCGTAAGTTGGGTTTTCTGTATGTCCACCGGTATAACCAGATACTACAGAATGAATACCTGGTTGTTCATCAAAAGGGTGAACCATACACCAAAAACATCCACCGGCAAAAATTGCTCGTTGTTTCATAAAATCACTCCTATTTTTCTTTGTCTTGAGGTAAGTATAAACTTACTTGGATATCATCATCAACTAAATTGATTTTTTCAGCTTTTACAAATAGCCCGTTTTCCATACGAAATTGGTCCAATCGTACTAACACTTGTTCCTCATCCGGATCAAATTCAATCCATTCAGGGAATTTAAAACTTTTTTCGATCATTCTCATCACTTGTTTCACAGGAAGATCCAATGTCCCCACAGACAAGCTATCTGCTTGAAGTTGTACATTTCCATTATCAGTGACATAAGGATCAAAATATAAATAAAAAGTGATAGGAGCTCCCAGTATTTCAAAGTCGCCTGTCAATAATGCTTGATTTTCCAATTGAAAATGATATTCTACATCAGAATCTTCTTGATAATTTTGCAAGTAAAAATCAATTAAAGAGTTAATCTGTTCTTTATTACTATTAACAGATAAAACAGGCTCCCCTTCTCTTTGTACAAGTGGTTGAGTCTCATATTGAATAGCCTCTCTTTGCTGAGTTGCACGGAAAAAGAAAAAAGCAGATAAGCCTAAAATAAGTCCTAATAAAGCAAGAAAAGCAACTTTCCATTTATTTATTGTTTTTTCTTCTTTTGTTTTATCTTTTTTATGTTTTTGTTTTTGCTCTTTCAAGATGCGTTCTCCTCTGTTAACCAAGTACTTTGGGTATCATCCATTTTTTTCATGACTTCCTGTGTAATTAATTGATAACCGATCGTATTAGGATGAAAGTTATCTTCTTCAAAAAGTGCGTTGTTTTTCACCTTATTTAAATCATTTTCTTCCTGTGTTGAAGAAGTGGTCTCGTCCTCTGATTCTGTATTTATAACCGCTTCATCATTCGTTCCTTGAGAAATAACTTCATTAATCGGGACAAAGTACACATCGTCCTCTTGTGCAACAAGTTCTTGTGTTCCGTTATCCCAGTTTTCAATGATGGTTTGCATATCTTCAATTTCGGGGAAGTTAACATAAAAAGGATTGTAAACACCTGTCACGTAGATTCCAGCAGTTTCATTTAAATCACGTATTTCATAAATCATATCAGAAAGATTTTCTTGATAATTTTGTAAGGGTCTCTCAAAAGAATCAACAGATAAACCAAATATATTACCTTTAATAACTTCCATAATATCATTGCCACCTAATGTTAACGTGATAATATCAGAAGAGGCAATATCATCTTGCGTCCTATCATCTTCTTGTATACGTTGTAAAATTTGACCACTGCGTTCTCCAGCAACCCCATGGTTATCTACTTCAACGCTACTCACTGGATAATCTTCTTGCAAATTATCTGCTACTAAAGAGACAAAACCACCGTTTTGGGTGGCATCTCCCACTCCTTCTGTCAAGGAATCACCAATAGCCGTATAATGAATCCGTTGCTTATTTTCGTTATTACTAACACTTGCAGTGCCCATTAATTGCGGTTGTGCTTTAGGGCTAGCTAGATGAAGAATAAAAAAAGTGATGAGAGCAACACCAATCACACTAAAAAATGATATAAAAAACGTTTTATGCTTCATAAGAGCCTCCCTCTTTCTACGCTTTTCCCTTAGTTCTAACTAACTTTATACGTTACTAGTCTATCAAAAATAAGGAAAGTTTCGTACAGAAATCCCTTTTATTCATCAAATTTTAAAAAATCAAAAAAGAGCCATAAAACGGCTCTTTTGAATATTTCTTTTATCAGGTTTGGTCAGCGTAATACATAATCGCAAAAGCACCATTTCCTGTATGTGTTGCGATAATCGGTGTCGTATGCAACAAATAAATTTCCAATTGTGGAAATAACTCCTGCAATTCATTTTTATACTTTTCACATTGCTCTTTTCCTCCAGCATAGGAAATCCCTATTTTTTTCACTGTCGAGTTATTCTTTAATTCATTTTTTAACCGTTCAAACCATTTATTAAACGTTTTGGTGCCACGTCCTTTTACAATAGGGAATAAATCCCCATTCTTAAATTCCATGATCACACGTATGCTCAGTATACTCGATAAAAGACCCTTGGCACGACTAATACGTCCACCTTTGACTAAATTTTCAAGAGTCGATACGCCTATATATAATTTAGTATTTTTTAACATTTGTTTGATTTCAGGAAGTATCTCTTCTGTCGTCTTCTCCTCTTGTGCTAGCTGGGCAGCTCGTAATACCGCAAAAGCAAGGGACTGGTCCGTAGTCTCAGTATCGACAACGGTAACTTTACTCTTAGTGATGTTACTTGCTTGTTTTGCTGCATCAACCGTCCCGCTTAAGGTTTCAGACATATGGATTGATAAAATTTCGCTGCCATCTGCACCTAACTTATCATATAAATTAACAAACTCGCCAATAGGCGGTTGGCTCGTTTTAGGCAAGTTTTTGGATGCTGCCATCATCTCCATGAAATGTTCTCCGGTAAGGTTTTCATCATCTGAGTAAACCGTTCCGTCAATCATCACAGAAAGAGGGACCACATGGATATTGTATTGCTCCCTCAAGCTGGGCTTCATCGTTGCTGATGAATCCGTTACTATTTTAGTTTTTACCATAATTTTCTGTTCACTCTTTCTTTTCAGCAGTGTCGCCTTTTTACAGGCGGTCAAAGCCAGATCATTTCACTACTTATTATAACAGAATGAATATGAATTTTCATCAAAAATAATTGTTATGTATGTGTCAAGTTTATTGAGGTTGAATAAAAAAACCGTCTTTTGGGGCAGACACGAAGTTATTTTCAACCTCACTTTCGTTCGGTTTGCCCTCATTATCTCTAACAAAAACAAGTTTTTATTAGAGATAATTCGGGGTCATTATTAATTGGTTTAATCCTTTGGCGAATTGGCCTAAAGGGGCACTTTTCGCTTTTCCTTCGCCCATTTGCCCTTTAAACGCACCTTCATGAGCTTGAAAATGAGGTTTTTTCTGTACCCAGCGTTTCATAGCTTGCCAACGCTTTT
>NZ_AUIQ01000025.1 GCF_000423785.1 Tetragenococcus muriaticus DSM 15685
GAAGCCCTTCCGGACGACGTCGTCGCTCAAGAAAAGCGTTGGCAAGCTATGAAACGCTGGGTACAGAAAAAACCTCATTTTCAAGCTCATGAAGGTGCGTTTAAAGGGCAAATGGGCGAAGGAAAAGCGAAAAGTGCCCCTTTAGGCCAATTCGCCAAAGGATTAAACCAATTAATAATGACCCCGAATTATCTCTAATAAAAACTTGTTTTTGTTAGAGATAATGAGAGCAAACCGAACGAAAGTGAGGTTGAAAATAACTTCGTGTCTGCCCCAAAAGACGGTTTTTTTATTCAACCTCAATAAACTTGACACATACTTCAACCTCAATAAACTTGACACATACAAAAATAATTAAAACATTTGATTACAAGAATGAAAATGATATAATACTTTTGATTATATTATGTCTTGGTTGTTTATGAATGAATGGTATCATTTGTAAAAGAGAGGCAGCCCCTCTCTTTTTTATTTAATTGATAAAACAACTGTCATGAGGTACCTACTCTATAAAATTCATTAGAAAGGAAATCATATATTGTCTGAAAACAAAGAGAACGATACTCAAAAACAAACAAGAAGAAGTCGAAGCCATAAACGTCAAAAAGAAGACGCAAGGTCAAAACGTAACCCAGAGCTTGAGTCAGAGCGACAGCTAGCTAGAAAATTACGTGCAGAAGAAGCTAGAGCTCGTAGAGAAGCCATCGAAAATCGCCCACCTTTTAGAGGACTACAAATAAATCCTACTGTTTCTTTATTTGATGAAGAAGGTAAAGAAGAAATTGGGGAACGTAATTGGAAGGGATGGGGTGTTGATATCCATCCACAAGTAACGATTCCTGCAACGATAATTTTATTATTATTTATCGTTTTATTATCAATATTTTCCGAAGAAGCAAATGTCGTTTTCGATTATATTTTAGATGCTGCTACGAATTACACAGGTTGGTTTATGATTTTAGCCACAGCCGTATTTATTGTCGCAAGTATTTTCTTTGCTTTTAGTCGTTATGGAAGAATTGTTATTGGTGGTAATGATGCCAAACCAGAATTCTCTAGATTTGGCTGGTTCGCCATGCTACTCAGTGCAGGTATGGGAATTGGACTTGTTTTTTGGAGTGTTGCAGAGCCTATTTCCCATTTAGGGGAGCCTTCTCCATTGTTTAATGTTGATCCAAATTCTCCAGGAGCCGTCCAAGCTGCTTTAACGTCTACCTTTTTCCATTGGGGCGTTCATCCATGGGCTATTTATGCTATTGTCGGATTAGGATTAGCTTTCTTTTCTTTCAATAAAGGACTCCCATTAACAATCCGTTCGTTGTTCTACCCCTTAATAGGTAATAAAATTTACGGATGGCGTGGGAACCTGATTGATATATTGTCAGTTTTATCGACAATGACAGGTTTAGCAACTTCTCTAGGTTTAGGCGTTTCCCAAGTAAATGCTGGTCTAAATCATCTTTTTGGTGTTACAATAAGTCCAGTAGTACAAATTATACTCATTATTGTAATCACTGCTATGGCAACAATCTCAGTTATTTTAGGCCTTGATAAAGGGGTTCAACGTTTAAGTGAGATCAACATGGGACTAGCTGGAATTTTCGCACTTTTTGTCCTACTAGTAGGCCCTACTGTCTTTATTATGAGTGGTTTTACCCAAAATCTTGGCTATTATGTCGCTAACTTTGTAGAAATGAGTATGTGGACAGAAACATTCACGAATACGAATTGGCAAGGTGGCTGGACCCTATTTTATTGGGCTTGGTGGATTTCTTGGTCCCCATTTGTCGGAATGTTTATCGCTAGAATTTCTAAAGGAAGATCGGTCAGAGAATTTATTATTGGAGTTGTTCTTGTACCAACTATCATCTCCTTATTATTTATGAGTATACTTGGAGGAACTGCATTATACCAACAAATTAATGGCTTAAATGACATAGCTAGTGTAGTAAATGTGGACGAATCCTTAGCTTTATTCTCATTAGCTGATCATTTACCATTCTCGGGAATTCTATCTATCGTGGGAATAATATTAGTTACAGTCTTCTTTGTCACCTCTTCTGACTCGGGTTCTCTGGTCATTGACCATTTGACCTCAGGAGGTAAATTAGACACCCCATTAGCTCAACGAATTTTTTGGGCTGTTATAGAAGGCGCTGTTGCTGCAGTATTACTCATAGGTGGCGGTCTAACTGCACTTCAAACGGCTTCCATTCTTACAGGTGTACCTTTTGCTCTTGTCTTACTTGTTATGGTCTATTCTTTATATTTAGGGCTAAGGCAAGAGTTCTTAATTGAGCATGCTGTTAGAGAGAGACTACGAAAAGTTAGAAGAGATCACATTATCACCGATGTTATTCAATCTAACGTAGAAGACCAAGCTTTAGTCGAAAATGTAGCTGACAAATTAGCTGAGGAAGATGAACAAGAAGAAGAACAAGAAGAAGAACAAGAAGAAGAACAAGAAGAAGAACAAGAAAAAGAAAATGAAGAAACAACAGATGAAAACGATAATAAAATGAGTGAGGAAAGTACTTAACAATTTTTAAAATTTAAAAGAGCGGCTCTTTATCACAAAAAGATAAAGAGCCGCTCTTTTGTTCCTTGTTAAGAATCCTTATAACTTTCAAGCAAAACAACCATATGCTCTACGCCTTGATAAAAATCAGATAAACGGATATTTTCATTCGGAGCATGTGCTCCTGATTTCACCCATTCAGTACCGCTTCCCAGGATAGGTACATTTAAATATTTCCCAAACCCGTACATAGGGCCTGTCCCAGCAGAATTAGGTTCTAAAACAACTTTATCTTCACCATAAACTTTCTTCGCAGAATCAATCACTGTTTTAACAAAAGAATCCTCTAGATTCGTTCTAAACGGCATAACCGAAGTAAGTAACTCTAATTCAACATCCTCAAAACCATTTTTATCTAAGTGCTCTCTTAGTAGTTTCGTTACTTTATCAGGTTCATAGCCAGGAACTAAACGGACGTCGATTTTAGCCAGCGCTTGTCTAGGTAAAATCGTTTTAGTCCCAAGACCCGTATACCCAGATAATAAACCACTAATCGTTAAAGTAGGATAAAAAACCAAAGCTTCTTCTGGTGAATAGGTCAATTGGTCTGTAATTAAGGAGTGTTTCAATCCATAGTTTTGCTTACTAGCATCAGGATCAAACGGCATTTCAGCCAACACTTTCTTTTCAAGTTCTGTTGGTGGTGTCATCATGTCATAAAAACCATCGACTGTAATTTCGTTTTTTACGTTTCGCATACTTGCTAAGGCTTGGACTAAACGCCACGCTGAATTATCCGCAATAGCTGCTAAAGATGAGTGCATGTCAATATCTGCGCTAGTCACACGGGCCTCATAATAAGCAATTCCTTTAATTCCTGCCGAAATTCCTAAACGTTCGTCAGAATCTTTACTACCAGCTTCCCAAATACAAACATCTGCGGCAAATAAATCAGCGTAAGTTTTAAGATAATCATCTACATGTGGACTACCAATTTCCTCTTCACCTTCAACAAAGAATTTAACATTAACTGGTAACCCCCCTTCTGTATTTTTATACGCTTCAATTGCATTAATACGAGCCATCAAATTGGCTTTATTATCGGAAACTCCACGCGCATATAAAATGCCCTCTTTTACAGTAGGTTCAAACGGTTCTGTGCGCCATTCATCTAAGGGATCTTCTGGTTGTACATCATAGTGATCATAAAATAGCAACGTTTTTTCTGAATCACCCGTTGGACCAGCTTCAAAAAAACCATAAACAACCGGATGAGCCCCTTCTAGTTTTAAAACTTTCGACTCGCCCCCAGTGTTTTCAATCAACGCTTGTACAGCTTCGGCTGTTTGCTTAATTTGTCTTCCTTGTGCTGAAACCGATTCTAATCGCAAGTAATCATAAAAACGTTCCATATTTTTGTCTGAAATACGTTTTAGTTCGTTCTCGCTAATTTGACTCATATACTCACTCCTTCAATAGTACCTTTCCTATTAAAATTCAAATAGTTAGAAAATTTAATATATTTTCAAGATTACGCCAATTGAAAGAAAGTGTCAACGCCAAAATGAATTTGTATTACTAGTATAGCTTTCTTTAGTTCATTTTTATTACTATATGTTCTGGTCTCTCCTTTATTTTCCATAAATGCTTGCTCAGTTTCGACTGTTTGCTTAATTTGTCAAAGCGATGCCATCCTTAACTAATCATAAAAAATTTCCATAAAAAAAGACTAGGGTTCACTCTAGCCTTTTATCAAAAATATTTATTCTTTTGCCCTTTTCCTTGAGGTAATCTATTTCATTAAAGATTTCTAATGCTATAATAAGCTCTTAATAGAATGAAAAAATGTCTTTTCTCGAGTTACCTACCATAATTACTTAATTCTAGTACAAATTTATACTTCACTTTAACAGCAGCTCTTCTTGGGACCAACGGAATTCTTGGCGTAAGAAAAACCGATTGAAAAAGCATCTATAAATGCAGCTAGATTTGTATAGCTTCCTATTAATCGAGAAATCTGCTTTACTTCTGATGGCTGCTGAGTAGATATTTTGTAGATTTGTTTATTAAACTTGTCTGCCAAACCAAACAGACTAATCCAACTTAAGTACTCCTCTGAAAAATCGATCTCTTTTTGTGTCCTTAAATTATGACCGATGGCTTCTTCTAAATAACGAAACTGCTTCAACAATTGATCATACAATTGGTTCCCTTGTGCGGTATTCGTTTGGCTTTTTTTCCATTTAAAGTGAAACAAGCTCTGCTCTTTTTCATTCAGATAACCATTTTTTATTAGGTAATCCTGAGAATCCATGGTCAGTTTATTGCCTAATGGAATAAAAAACATGGCATTCGTTTTCACTAGATTTTTCATTTGTTGGTCTGTGATTTTGTTTTCTTCATCCGTGTTTTCCAACAAAATATTCCATAGTAAATTTTCAATTGTTTCTCCCTCATACATTCCATTTTCTAAGAAAAAAACCGTCGTATGTCTTTTTTTGATCAACAGATCATTTTCTAGCGCGATCACTCTTATTTTCCCTTCAGTTATCCACTTGAAAAGAAAGAATTGCATATAATGTTCTAATTTCCCGCCGTTGATCTTTTGTAAGAAAAAAGCCATGTCGACTGGATTTTTATCAAACAGTTTATTAGTTATTGTTTTCTCTTTTTCCACTCTTATCCCTTCTTCATATAGTTTTCACAAACCAGTCGGTATCTAAAAAAGTCCTTTAAAGAATTAAAAATCTAGATGATTTACAAGTACATCAATTTCCTCATCAACAATCCTTCGTTTCACTAACATTATACCTAAATCTTCTCATTTTCTTTTATATTAACAAAGAAAACGCTATAAAAAAACAACTTTGCTACAAAGTATAAAAATTTTATATGAATTACTCGCATTATTCTCGTTACAAATTAGAGGCATATTCAAATCGAACATAACCAATTTCAGAAGCGTTCTTCATTAGTTCAAAATTTAGCCAGGAAGCTACCTTATGAAATTCCACTTCTTTATTAAAGGGAAATTTACTATAACGTTTACTATATAGTTCTTCTTCCGTTAAACGATTTAATATTTTCTCCCATCTTTCTACTAGAAAATAAATGTTTAATTTAACCGCTTCTACATCTTTATAAACATTTATCTGTTCCTTTGTGAGTGTGCCATCACCAAAAGAATGATTGAGCACCATTTCCCACCAGAACGTTATATGCCATAATATCCAAGCAATACCCGGGGTTCCAATATCATACGTTTCGTTTTCAGGAAAATTCGCATACCACTTTCCATCTATTTCTTGGATATACAATCTACAGTTAGGTGAACGCCACAAATATTCTTCTTGGCTTAGCGTCGAAAGATGATAATCAAGAAGTTGTTTAGAAATACCAAATTGAAACTTGATATTATCTATTAGTACATTATTACTTTCAATCATGTTCATCCTCTTCTTTCTATTCTAGTAAAGCTACAATACAAAACAACCTTGCGGTACGTATTTGTCATAATTTATGTATTCCGCAAAATTTCCAACCTCCAACTATTTACCTCCTTCGATGAAAAATTTAATTTTTGTACAAAGGTATTGATCCAAAAAAATACTTCTTCAAAAAATGCAAGTGCTCTTAAATTCTGTCATTAAAAAAACTCTTTTTGAGATTGACTTTCAAAAGTCAATCTCAAAAAGAGTATAACCCACATACCTAGCGAATCATATGTTCATTTTATGAGTTTACAAATTTTTCACCTTTTGCATTCATAACTTGTCTTGTAAATGGATATCTTATGCCTAAGCTATGTCTGGCAATTTTAACCGAGTGATCTGATATACGCTCGAGGTTAGAAACAATATCAACAAATAAAATACCATCGGAAGGTTTTCCGATACCTTTATTTAGATTAGAAATATAGGTCCTTCGGATGCTTTCTTCCAAATCATTCACATCTTTTTCTCTTTTGATAACTTTTCCAGCAATAGAATGATTGTCTTCTTCATAAGCCTGTAGAGCTTCTTCAATATTTTGTTTAACTAAATGAAATAATTCAATTAAATTCTCATTGTACAGTATATTCTCATCTTCTATTTTTCCATTCTTCTTTTGCGCTTTCTCAGCATCATTAACTTCTTCAATATTTTTTAAAATGTTTTCTGTATGATCCCCCATACGTTCTAAATATTTTCCTATTTCGCCCATTTGAGCATGTTCATTGGAATTTCTCATCGGTAGGTCTTCTACTGAAATATACATCAAATATTCTGTAATCTGAATGTCTATACGATCAACTACATCTTCTATTTTAAGTACGTGATCATAACTTTTTTTATTTTGATTAAGATAATAATCAAACATCGAGTTATATTCTTCTAACACAAATTTCCCCAATTGAATGATTTCATGCTTGGTTTGATCTAACGCAATCGCTGGGGATCTTTGAATTAACGAATAATCTAAATTGGGCTCATACATTTCAATTGTATCTTCTTCACCAGGAATAACCCTACTCACAAGTCTAGCCAACTGCGGAGTAAACCATATTAAAACACCTACAGATAATAAGTTAAAGACCCCATGAGCAAAAGCAATTTGTAACTCAGGATTTAAGTTAAAAGCACTAGCCATCATATTTACCACACTAGTAAAAGGACTAAGAACTAGCATTACAATAATCGTTCCCAGTACATTGAAAATAACATGAGCTGCAGATGTCCTTTTAGCAGCAAGACTAGCTCCCACTGCAGCAAGAACGGAAGTAAATGTTGTTCCTATATTTGTCCCAAAAAGAATCGGTAAAGCAGCTTCTATAGTCATAGCACCTTGAGAAAATAATTGTTGTAAAATACCTATAGTTGCAGAAGAGCTTTGTAGAACAAACGTCATAATTGACCCCGTAACAATACCTAAAAATGGATTATCAGATAACCAAACCATTAAATCACTAAATATTTGGAGATGTTGCAATGGCTCAAGCCCATTCCCCATGAGATCTAATCCATAAAATAAAGCGCCAAAGCCAAAAATAACTTGTCCAATACTGCTAGTAAATTGACTTTTAAAGAAAAACAAAAATAAAGCTCCTATACCAATAATAGGCAAAGCATAATCACTAATGTTCAAACCAATAATAAATGCTGTAATGGTTGTACCAACATTAGCTCCCATAATAACGCCAATAGCTTGAGTTAACGTTATAAAGCCTGCGCTGACTAACCCAACAGTAAGGACCGTAGTACCTGTACTACTTTGTATAAGTGCAGTAACAGCAGCGCCAGCTAAAACCGCTCTTAAAGGAGTAGAAGTAAATGTATTTAAAATACTTCTCAAGTTATCTCCAGCAGTTCTTTGCAGTCCATCCCCCATATATTTCAATCCGAATAAGAAAATTCCAATTCCTCCTACGAATTGAAATATAATTTGTTGTACATCCAATACGTTTACCTCCATATTTTGCATGTCATAAAACTAGTTACAGATTTTGTTCCACCGTTTATTTTAAAAAACCTTTAACCAAAATTAAAGGACATTTTTATAAAAAAGCTCGAAAATGAGGAAGTTTTTAGAAACCTAACTTACACTATAACCAAGCTGGATAATTTTCACACCACATGTTTTCGTATGTTTTAAATACATGAACTGATTATCAGAAACATGAAGATGCATTTTTCAATTACGTCATTAAATTTAATACTTTTGGCAAAAGACACCACGATTCTATATCTTTCCTAAATGAATCTAAGATATCCTGATTCTTTGTATTATATTGTATATTAAAGTTATGCGACATACAACTTTCGTATTCCATACTAATTGGAGATAGACTTACTAAATCAAGTGAATAATTAACAATAAGCCTATATTTTATTTATTTTTCAAAACTAGTGGGCTTATAATATTTTAACACCACTACTTTGTCATTCTTATGTGCTTATTTAGCTCAAAACTCGGTGCGGTTCGATCAAGTTCTATATCTGTAAATTTAGAGAGCGTTTTTACCACTTTTTACTGAAATGAAAATCAATATAGCGTATATTTTATTATAATGCAGTTTATTCTCTAAGTATAAACTCTCATGTAATTTTTTGCTGGTTAAAGTTAACCGAAGAAGCTTTCTATTAAAATAAAAACATGGTACGCTCTTAAGTAAGAAACCGATTTTTCTTATAATAATAGAGCCTTCCACCTAAGTTTATATGTATCATAAAGCATTGTTTAATACTTTTTAAAAGATATTTTGTTGAACATAATCAACTTACTACATAATTTCTAAACAAAGCGAAGGTGGTCTTATGAATCAGTTTAAATCAGAACAAAAAGATATGATTCCTTTTTTCAAAGAATCAATTACTCAACCAAATCGAACGATCAAAGATAACAGCCATTTATCTATTACGAATAATATCGTTTTATTTTTGCTAATCTTTCTTATTTCAACTTTTCTTTTGTATGTAGCTTATATTCCTATTTTTTTAACATACACAGGGTATGAAGAATATGCCAGTATGGGGATAATTGTCGTGTTTTTCGGTTTATTAATGCATTTACTTTTGGTTCCAGTCATGCTGATCAATATTCTCATCATTTATTTTTTGAACAAAAAACTTAGTGAGACAGTAAGAAGCTTTAAAAAAATATTGACTGACCATACAGTTATTTGGATTTCAACTTTTTTGTTATACAGCATCGGTTTATATTTTTATTCATACTTAGAAACGTTCAGACCCTATATAACATTAGGCGGTTCACTAATCATCATTTTATCTATAATCATATATATTTCTCGTTTGGTATTATTGGTTAAATATTATGTGAAACATGATCACAAAAAAGTGGCCAATATATATGCAATTGTATTAGTTTTAATTATCCTATTTACTCTCCCCTATTTGGGCAGCAACTTCATCGAACAAACAATGGTAAGTATATGGATGCTATTTAATGGGATGGGTTAAAACTATGTCACATTTTCATGTTTTAAATTCCAAAGTTAATGAGAGTGTAACCATTGTATCTGTCCATATAACCAATTAATGAGATATTCGTAAACAGGTATTTTGATGAAAGCTTCAATATTTTATAGACAAAAGTAGTACAGCTAATTGTATGTATATAATAATGAAATGAAACATTTTATATATGCCATCATTGGATATTTAATAGGGGTTATTGTTTTAATCGGTCTGGCTATTAACATGGAGCCACTAGATACTCTCAGAGAAGGGATATTAATCACACCTTTTTCTGAGGATTACTCAAATGGCAAAGCAACTTTAAATGATAATTTTGCAGAATTGGAAAATGAACACAACGAAACAACAGAAGACATTGATTCCCAATTTGTCCAAGATTATCTTGGTATTCCAGATGAGATAGATGATAATGGATACTTATGGAGATATTTTACAGATGAAGAGGAGACATCCTTTATCTTAGTAAATTTTGATAATGATGAGTTAGTCCAGGAGCTTAGTAAAATCGATTGATGAATAATATTAAAATTGCATAATTGTTTCTATATTCCAAAATTTAGAAAGTATAAAAAAGACGCGTGACATAAATAAAATTAAGATAAAAATAGCCGAACTATAATTAGATGAATTTGCTCATCGTTGCGGATTTGCAATAAGGTTTTGCTAAACCGCAGGAGCAATATTTTCTGTGACGAGTAACCGCAAAAACAATTGCTCTATACTATAGTTCGGATATTTTACTATTAATAGGGCTTATGGCACAAGTCTTTTTTATTTGCGTTGTCCCCAATACTGGAAGTAATCTGTACGTAATGAGCCATTATATAGTTTTCTTTTTTTCGTCGCTTTTTGTCCATAATAATCTTCAAATGCTAAATCGCTAGTCAAAATATACTTGCTCCATGTTGTTAAGGGCTGAAATATTTTTCCCATTTCTTCGTAAAGCTTTTGTGTACTATTTTCTTCGCCTAAACGCTCACCATAAGGTGGATTAGCGACAATTACGCCCTTTTCTTTTTCAGTACTAAAGTCTTTTAATGCTTGTTGTTTAAACGTAATTGAATCTCCCAATCCTATTTCATTAGCATTTGCACGCGCAATATCGATCATTTCACCATTAATATCATAGCCTGTAATATCTAACTTAACATCATAATCAGCTGTCTCTTCTGCCTGATGACGCGCATGTTCAAATACCTCGCTTGGAACCCATTCCCATTGTTCACAAGAAAATTCCCGATTAAAGCCAGGAGCAATTTGATGTCCAATTAATGCCGCTTCAATACATAACGTCCCTGAACCACACACTGGATCGACAAATGGTTTATCATTATACCAATTCGTCAACTTTACAAGAGCTGCAGCCATGTTTTCCTTTAATGGCGCGCCTCCTTTTTCCAAACGATAACCACGCTTAAACAAGCTTGGCCCGGTAGTATCTAATAAAAGCATCACATGGTCTTTACGTAAAATAACTTCTAATTGATAGGATGCGCCAGTTTCTGTAAAGGGCAAATTTTGCGGACGATGGTAATAACTTCTTAAACGCTCTACGATCGCTTTTTTCGTAATTGCTTGACAATCTGGCGTGCTATATAGTTTAGATTTAATAGACTTGCCAGCTACTGGAAAATTAGCATCTAAAGGAAGATACTCTTCCCAAGGTAAAGCTTTGACTTTTTCAAATAATTCATCAAAACTATAAGCATCAAATTCTCCTATTACAATCTTTACTCGATCAGCAGTACGCAACCATAAATTTGTCTGCGCTATCGTTTCTATTGTTCCTTCAAAGCGAGCTCGCCCGTTTTCAACTTGGCAGTCGATTCCTAAATTTCGCAGTTCCTTTCCAGTTAGTGCTTCTAAGCCACTTGCTGCTGTAGCTATTAAATTAAAATGTGGGTTGTCTCTCATAATTTCCTCCAAAGTCATTACTTTATGAATAAAAAATCCTCCCCTTGGGGAGGATTTTTTCCCTGCTTATTGTGGTTTTCTATAAGCCATGTTTTGTCCAGTTATTTTACAGGGAGCAAAATAACTTAGATAATCATCTATCTACAATAAATACTGTCTTTTTGCTAGCGTTTCATTTCGCCGCAAAAAGTGCCCCTACCTTTTTGTTTGGGTTGCTCACTCGAGGGGTTTACCGCGTTCCAACAATAAGATTTCTCCTATTGCTTCGTCACTGTGGCACTTTCAAGGATACTCGAGCCTAATGTAGACATACACCTTAGCCGTTTTTCCTGCCGTTATCTCTATAAAGAAATACCTCAGCTTATTTTTTCGCTGAGCACGAACACTACAGACATCTCAGACTGTGTGAGCATGGACTTTCCTCAGTTTGATTAACTCAAACCGCGATTATCCGAAAACCACAATGGTTTACTTAAAATTGACGAGTTTTTTCTAAATCATCGTCATCAGCTGGGCGATTTGTATCTACCCGACCGCCAGCTGATCGTGTATTGCTAGTTTGCGTATTGTCTGAGTCATTATAAGTTTCATCTGTTTGAGCATAACGTGACTCATTGTTTACTTCTTGATCTAGCTTTTTACCAAAAACTTCTTTTTCTAAATTAGACAAACGTTTTAAAATATCAAAATTCGTAACTGTTTGACTTCTTGGTGTTGATTCTGTCTGTTGACGTGATTGTGTAGCTTGGCCTTTACTCAATTGCCCTACTTTGGCATTTAAACGATCATTTTCTTCTTGTAATGTTAAAATTTCTTTATTGTAAGCTTCATAGTCTTTAATTACACTGTCTAAAAATTCGTCCACTTCAACAGGATCATAACCACGCATTTTAGTTTTAAATTCTTGTTGTAAGATATCTTTGGGAGTGTATGTTGTATTTGCCATCTTTCCACCTCATTAATTGTTTGTGCTAATTCTTCTCTCATGTCTATTCTATCCAAAAAAAACGAATAAATCAAACAGAATCATCAAAAACTGCTTCTTGTAAATCATCCATTGTAATTTGATGAATTAAAAAGACATGCTCACTAGCATACTCATTCGCATCATGTAAAAAATAAGAAGTCTTTCCTGTATAATCGTCATCATATATAATAACTGCTCCATCTGCATGTGTAAGCAAAAAATGCGTATGATTTTTTAACTGACTAGGGTTTTTATAAGGAAAATGACTAACAGTATCCACATAATCAGCCTGTTCCACTACTTTTTGTAGAGCAGCTTTATTTGTTTCATTCCACTGATTTCCAAATTCTAAGTAAGGGAAAATAAGGGAAAATTTTAATTCTGGGTAATCTACTTTTAATTCTTCAACAACTTGACCACACCAAAGTTCTACTCCTAAATTACCTCCTAGCAAAACCCAGCTTAATCCTTCGTTTAAATACTGTTCTAGCGTATTTTTTATAACTTTCTTAATAACTTTTACTTTAGGATCATTTTCTTGAAAAACGCCTAATTCAAAGCTTCTGTATCCAGTAACGATTAATGTATGTATGTTCTGCATAATATTACCTTTTCTTTCTTTTTGTCTTTTTGGTATAATATAGCTCAGGAGTGTGAGAATCATGGTCTTTCATTACCCTAATGGTCACCCTAACCATTATAATGATACGTCAAAACAAAAAATGCAAGAAGAAGCTAAGTCAACAAGTTTCGCTAATCGCGGAATGCGTTTTGAAGAAGCAATTAACCAAAGCAACCAATATTATCTTAATCATGGGCTTGCTGTAGTACATAAAAAGCCTCTACCTTTACAGGTCGTAAAAGTGGATTATCCAAAAAGAAGTGCTGCTGTTATTAAGGAGGCCTATTTTAAAGAACCATCTACAACCGATTATAATGGAGTATACAAAGGGTTTTATGTCGATTTTGAAGCAAAGGAAACGAAAAACAAAACGTCATTTCCTTTTAAAAATTTCCATGAACATCAAATTACACACATGGAAAAGTGTATTAAACAAAACGGCGTATGCTTTGTGTTATTATGGTTTTCTACATTAAAACGTTGCTTTTTTCTAGATAGTGAGTTGCTCATTGATTATTGGCGTAACCAAGCGCAAAAAAAATCATTACCACTAACTGTTATAGAAAAAAATGCCATTGAGATCCAACCCAAAATCGCACCACGTATTCCTTATTTAGAGGCAGTGGATCAGCATTTACAAACAAAGGAGAAACTCTAAACATGGCAAACCAATCAAATTCACGAGTCAGTCGATATCAACAAAAAGGTCCCAAAAATCGTGGAATTGGATCTATTATACTTAAAATTTTTATCGCTTTATTCACTATTGTTTGTGTTATTTTAATTGCTGGTGCGGGTTTATTCGTATTCTATGCCAAAGACGCACCTTCCTTAAATGAAGAAGAACTAGATGCAACGGTCTCTTCTAAACTTTATGCTGCTGATGGAGAAATATTTCAGGATATTGGCTTGCAAAATCGAGAAAAAATTTCGCCTACTGATATTCCTCAGCAACTAGAAGATGCTATCGTATCAATCGAAGATCGTCGTTTTTATAACCACATAGGCGTTGATCCGATAAGAATTGTAGGTTCCGCTTTTTCCAACGTTACAACTGGTGGTAAACAAGGTGGTAGCACATTAACACAACAATTGATAAAGCTTTCTTATTTTTCAACTAATGAAGAAGATCAAACATTAAGACGTAAAGCACAAGAAGCTTGGCTTGCAGTTAAATTAGAGCGTCAGCGATCTAAGCAAGAAATTTTAACTTATTATATAAATAAAGTATATATGTCAAATGGATTTTATGGCATGCAGACAGCCTCTCAAGCTTTTTATGGAAAATCATTAAATGAGCTCTCTCTTGCTCAAACAGCTCTAATTGCTGGTATGCCGAATGCACCGAACTATTATGACCCCTATGTTAATCAAGAAGAAGCCAAAGAACGTCGAGACACCGTTTTAAACACCATGTTAGATAATGAGAAAATTACACAACAAGAATACCAAGACGCTTCAAGTGTAGCTATCGATGATGGTTTACAAGAACTTGAAGAAGAAGACGATGATCGCAAATACTATGATAACTATATCAAAGAAGTCATTAACGAAGTGGAAGAAAAAACTGGGAAAGATGTTTATCGAGATGGACTTAACATTTATACAAACTTAGACGAAGATGCCCAAAAGCGATTGTATGACATTGTAAATTCGGATGAGTATGTTGATTATCCTGATGAAGAAATGCAAGTAGCTTCAACTTTAATTGAACCCGACACTGGACAAGTAAAAGCACAAATTGGTGGGAGAAATATTGAAGAAGGAACTATTTTAGGAAATAATTTAGCTGTAAACACTTCAAGAGATTTTGGTTCTACCGTAAAACCTATTGTGGACTACGGACCAGCCTTTGAATTTAAACAATATTCTACAGCTAGAACAATTGTCGATGAACCTTATTCTTATACTGGTAGCGATACGCAAATTACTAACTGGGATAACTCCTATATGGGATCTATGACTTTACGTGAAGCTTTAGTACGCTCCAGAAATATTCCAGCAGCAAAATTATTTGAAGATGTAGGTTCAGAGTCTATTCAAGAATTCTTAGGAAACTTAAATATTCATTACGAGAATTTAAACCAATCGAACGCTATATCAAGTAATGTTGACGAACAAGACGGATCCGAATATGGTGTCTCTAGTTTGAAAATGGCCGCTGCTTATGCTGCCCTTGCCAATGGAGGTACTTATTACGAACCGCAGTATGTAAATAAAATTGTTTATCAAGACGGGTCAGAAGAAGTGGAAGCTTTTGAAGATGAAGGTCAAAAAGCTATGGAAGATACTACAGCTTATATGGTGACTGATATATTAAAAGATGTCATTTCAGACAGTGATGGAACAGGATCAAATGCCGAAATTTCCGGTTTATATCAAGCAGGTAAAACGGGAACTTCCAATTATACAGAGGAAGAACTAGATGAACTTGAAGACAATGTCTCTTCTCCTTCTCCTGACTCTAATTTCGTCGGTTATACTCCAAATTACTCATTAGCCGTCTGGACAGGTTATAATGATAAAATGACTCCAGTGACCAGTGAGTCATCACATGTAGCCTCTGATGTTTATCGTGAACTAATGGAATATGTTTCGTCTTCTGCCGAAAATGAAGATTGGACCATGCCGAATGGATTAATACGAATTGGTAAAGAACTTTACTTAAGAGGACAAGAAGATACTCCTTCTTCCTCACAACAAACACCAAGAAGAAGTCGAAGAAGTGAACCCTCATCTTCCTCTACGCCTTCTTCACAAGCTCCTTCTTCGACCTCGAAAGAAGAACCTTCTTCATCCGAAGAAGAAACAACCTCTGAGTCAAGCAGTGAGCCGGAAGAAGAACCTTCATCTTCTGAAGAAGGATCTTCGTCTGATTCTGAAGATGAAAGTACACCACCAAGTAGTGAACCAGAAGAAGAACCTTCGTCTTCTGAAGAAGAGGGGCCCCCACCAGAAAGTGAGCCTTCTGACACCGGAGGTAATGACGGTAATGAAAATGAAACTGGAGAAGACACTGGTGGAAATAGTGAAGGTGGTAATGAAGGTACTGGTGATAATAATGACGGAGGCTCTGAGGACGAATCTCCTCCTGAGCCCGAACCCGAGCAAGAAGAAGAGAATTCTGAGTGAAGATAGTCTCAAAAAAAGAGGAAGAGCATAAATAAGCTCTTCCTCTTTTTTATATTTTACTGATCATTATTGTCTTCTTCTAACCAATTATGCAAAGAAACATTCGGCAATTCTTTTTCACTTCGAGTCGTTTCTTTATTTAACATTTTTCTTTTTCGTCTTTTTTGCTCTTCTTCTACCTGTTGCTCAGTTGTAATATTTTTTCTCTCCCAAGAAAGTAAAACGCGGTCAATATAATTCAAACTATAAGCTTGGTTTAGTACAGCTTCTTTTAAAGCTAACTGTATTAAATCTGGGCTATATTCATCTTCTTCAATCCATTGGCCAATTCGTTGATACTCAATAGGTGATAATGCGCGACCGAATTCTTTTTCAAACATTTGATATAAAGATTGAACTTTTTGCTCATGATTTATTTCCTCAGCCTGTTTTTTTTGTTGTTTTTGCAACGTTTCTAATTTGTTAAATACTGCTGAAAAATCATAAAAATCATTTCTAATGCCTTGAGAATTTTTTTCTGATTCAATAGTAATAACTTGTTTTTCAACCAATTGATTTAATAAATAATAAATATCCTGTTGCTTGCAATCCATATTTACTGCAATAGTTGTTAAATCAGGAAAGTCATTGCCTAATTCGTGATATTTATATA
The DNA here is from genome assembly GCF_000423785.1 of Tetragenococcus muriaticus DSM 15685. GTDB lineage: Bacteria > Bacillota > Bacilli > Lactobacillales > Enterococcaceae > Tetragenococcus > Tetragenococcus muriaticus. The sequence continues at coordinate 16,780 of NZ_AUIQ01000025.1, forward strand.
ACTGGATCCACAAGATAAATTCGTCATTTGTTAAGCCCAATTTTCGATAATTTTCGATCAAAAGATTGGAAAGTGTTGTTTGTCCGCTCTTTAAATAATCTCGTAATGAAATCATGAAATACTCCCTTTTTACTCTAGTTAAAAAAGCTGTTTCTTTAAGTTAAAGGAAAACAGCTTCTTGACAATTATTTAATAATTTCTGCCTGACACTTTGGGCAAAAGCCATAAACTTCTAAACGATGATCTTCAACATCATAGCCAGTTAATTTACTAGCAGCCATTTCTACATCTTCTAAATTAGGGTAATGAAAATCAGCAATTTGGCCACATCTTTTACAAATAACATGATAGTGCGGCTCAGTACAAAAATCAAAACGGCTAGAAGCGTCCCCGTAACTTAGTTCTTTAATAAAACCAATTTTAGTAAAAAGCTTCAAATTATTATAAACAGTAGCCACGCTCATCCCCGGAAATTTACCTGCAATAGCTTGATAAATTGTCTCAGCAGTAGGGTGTTCATTTGAGTAAGCCAAAAATTCTAAAATCGCTTTACGCTGTGACGTAACACGGATATTTTCATCTTTTAAACGTCGCAATGCTTCTTCAAAACTTCTCAACAGAACCCCCTCCAATTTCTATTATTTTCATAATACTATGTATTTGTTTATTTTTCTAGCATTTTTCCCTAAAGCAAAAGAAATTTGAAAAATAAGAACAAGACAAAATATCCGGACTATAAAAAGATTACTCTTGCAATTATGTCGTTTCTCATTGCTAACAAACGGCAAAAAGCAAGCACATCAAATATAGTTCGGATATTTTATTATCAAAAAAATTGGTCTTACCTTTTATTAGTGCTTTTATTAAACTATTTTTTTAAACAATCAATTGTTGGCCAATACTAACTGACCCACTATTTAACCCATTATTTGCCATTAATTCATCCAAACTTATTCCATGGTTTTGCGCAATATCCCATAAGGTATCTCCTTGTTGAACCGTATAAGTCGCACTAGTTCCATCAGAAGTTGCGCTTTCTTCAACATCTTCGTTGACAGTATCTTCCGTTGTTTCATAATTAGTTTGAGATTCAAAAAAATTGCTTGATTGCCCTGGTGTATCAAATTGCGTTAAATTATAGGTTTCAATTAAAGAATTTAGCTTTTGTCCATAATCAGGGTCTGTCGCATATCTTCCTGTAAGAAAAGCGGTAGCCTCGGTATAATCTGTTGTCTGGCTCTTCCATACTCCTTGATAATGTGGTGTCCCAGAAGAATAGCTTGAACTTTTCAGAAGCGCCGCATGGTCCTGCAGAGATTCTTCATAAGAACCATAAATCCTAAACGGTTCATTCATCGTTTCAAATTCACCATCTATATACTCTTGTGTAGATAACCAAACAGAAGGTTCTTGGCCATAAGCCTTCACCCCAAAGAGATTATGTGTAGGTGAAGAAGAAAGAGAAGAACTACCATTACCACTTTCTAACAATGCTTGAGCAATCATAACTGAAGCATATAAGTCGTTACTATCTGCAATTTGTTGTGCTGAAGAGCTAATTTGATTAATCAGATAAGAAGCCTCTGATTCTGAAACCTGATGTTGTTCAGCATAACTTTCTTGCGGAAACAAAACTGTTGTCGTTGGAGCAAGAACTAAACCTGTACCTACAAGAGATAACACCGTTTTCTTATTGAATTTCTTATTAAGTGTTGCTTTTTTCTGATGACGAGCACTTCGTGTTTGGTAGACCATAGCATCCTCCTTCAAAAGACTTTTAAAAAACTTTACTAAAAAAATTAAGATTTCTATAAAAAATATTGTATGCTAAAAAATAAAATAAAACAATATCTTTTACCTAATTTCTTTTAAAAGTTTTTTTGAAAGTCTCAAAAACACTGACGTAACAACCAAAGACTTTTTTAAAACTTCAAAAAGTCTTTGATATAGCCAAAAAAATAAGTATAGAGCCATTCATAAAGACTGGCTCTATACTTAATTATTCCTTACATTGTTTTAAAAATAGATACGACATTATTTACAGTAAATCCGTATTCTTCTAATACTTTACTGCCTGGAGCTGATGCACCAAAACGATCAATCGTTAATAATGCTCCATTGTCTTTAACATATTTGTGCCAACCAAAGGAAGAACCTGCTTCAATACCTAAGCGTTTCGTTACCCCACTTGGTAATACCGATTCTTTATAAGCTTCACTTTGTTGTTCAAATCGATCAAAACTTGGTAAAGAAACCACAGAAACATCAATGTCCTCATTTGCTAATTGCTCTTGAGCTTCAACTGCCAAATGAACCTCAGAACCTGTAGCAATTAAAATACCATCAGGTCTATTTCCCTTTTGCGAAGAGATAACATATCCGCCTTTAGCCACGTTCTCTTCTGCGTTTTCAGTTGTACCTGATAAAGTTGGTAAGCCTTGACGACTTAACACTAACATCGTTGGATGTGTTTGAGCTTGCATAGCTAATTTCCAAGCTGCACGCGTTTCATTGCCATCTGCTGGACGAATAACGCTCATATTAGGCATAGCACGCAAACTAGCAAGTTGTTCTACTGGTTCATGAGTCGGGCCGTCTTCCCCTACAGCAATAGAATCGTGGGTAAACACATAAGTCACAGGTAATTGTTGAATAGCTGCTAAACGCAAAGCAGGACGGCAATAATCACTAAATACAAAGAATGTTCCACCATAAACTTGTGAACCACCATGTAATTGGATTCCGTTCATAATAGCAACCATCGCAAATTCACGAACTCCAAACCAAATGTTACGTCCATCATATTGATCCACAGCAAAATCTTTATCCGCGGAGACCATCGTATTATTTGAGGAAGATAGATCAGCAGAACCCCCCCAGAAAGAAGGAACAGCTTTTGAAATTTCTTGAATAACTTCTTGACTAGACTTACGACTTGCCAATTCGCTGCCTACTTCATATTTTGGTAAGTTTTCTTCCCAACTTTCAGGCAACTCTCCAGCAAAAGCCTTCTTTAATTGTTCAGCTTCTTCGGGATAACTTTTTTCGTAAGCGGCAAATAAATCGTTCCATTCTGCTTCGGCTTGTTCGCCTTGATCAATCATCGTTTCTTTAAATCGTTGGGCCGCTTTTTCTGGTACAGTAAATTCTGGAAAATCCCAACCAAAGAATGTTTTAGCCGCTGTAACACCTTTTTCACCTAACGCTGCACCGTGAACAGCTGAAGTCCCCTCTTTTGGCGAACCTAAACCAATTACGGTTTTTACTTCAATGAATGTAGGCTGTGAGGTATTCTTTTGAGCCTCTTCAATCGCATTTGCGATAGCTTCCATGTCCGTTCCATCTTCGACATATAAATACTGCCATCCGTAAGCTTCATAACGTTTCCCTACATTTTCAGTAAACGCTTTAGCCGTAGGGCCGTCTAAAGAAACATCGTTGGAATCATAAAAGACAATCAACTTTCCTAATTGTAAATGACCTGCTAAAGAAGAAGCTTCTTGCGAAACACCTTCCATTAGATCCCCGTCACCAGCCAATGCGTAAGTATAATGATCAATAATAGGAAAATCTTTTTTATTATATTGAGCAGCTAAATGAGCTTCAGTCATAGCCATACCTACAGCCATAGCTAAGCCTTGGCCTAAAGGTCCTGTAGTTGCTTCTACGCCATCAATTTCTCCAACTTCTGGATGACCAGGCGTATGACCTTCCCATTGACGGAAATTTTTTAAATCTTCAATAGAAACATCGTAACCTGAACAATGTAATAAGCTATACAATAATGCTGAACCATGTCCAGCAGACAAAACAAAACGATCACGATCAATCCAATTTCTAGAAGTTTTTGGGTTGACTTTCATATACTTTGTCCATAAAGCATAAGCCATAGGTGCGGCCCCTAAAGGTAACCCGGGGTGTCCTGAGTTCGCACTTTGAACAGCGTCAATACTTAATGTTCGCAGCGTATTAACCCCTAGTTCATCAATCTCATCAAACAATACAAACGCCTCCTATTTAGGTTAATTTTACTTTTATTTCTATTTAATTATAAAAGATAACGATTTAATTTTCAACTAAATTTGAAAAGGGATACAATGTCTCTTTACTTACGGTCATGTATTCCTTTTTTCTTTTGAATTTTCTTCAGCTTTTCAGGAGTGACATCTTTTCCTTCAGGGTCCACGACTTTCATCCCTTCAATGTGTTTTTTCATGCCACCACGAAATTCTGATAGATATTCTTGTCTCAAATCTTTTTGTTCTTCTTGCTCGTCCTCTGTTAAACCTTGTTTTCTTTTCTTTTTTGCTAGTTCATTAATACGATTAATCTTTTCATCTGATATCATTGTATGTCCCTCCTTTTTCCATCTTACACAAGAAGAACTCAAAAAACAATTATAAACAATAAATCAAAGGCGAACGTCTGTTTGAAGTTTTCATTACATTATGCTAAACTTTAATTAACAAGAGAGAGAAGGTGTTAATTTTGGCGAAACGTACAGAGAACCGACAGACTGAAATACTAAAATTTATTCATACATGTGTCAATCAAAAAGGTTATCCTCCAACTGTCAGAGAAATCGGAGAAGGTGTGAGTCTATCTTCTACTTCAACAGTTCATGGTCATTTAGCGCGATTGGAAAAAAAGAAGCTTATACAGCGTGACCCCACAAAACCAAGAGCGATTGAGTTAACTAACTTGGGCTTGGAAGCAATTGGAATCCAACAGGAAAGCATCCCTATGTTAGGAACAGTGACTGCTGGTGAACCAATCTTAGCGATAGAAGAGGCTTCAGATTATTTTCCGATTCCTCCTCATTTAACAACTCAAGATGGACATTTATTCATGTTAACTATTCGAGGAGAAAGTATGATTAATGCCGGGATTTTAGATGGAGATCAGGTAATTGTTAGAAAACAAGACTCTGCCGAAAATGGGGATATTGTTATTGCGATGACAGAAGAAGACGAAGCCACTTGTAAGAGGTTTTATAGAGAGAAAGATCACATTCGTTTACAACCAGAAAATGATTTTATGGAACCTATTATCTTGCCAATAGTTAAAATATTAGGAGAAGTCGTTGGGCTTTATCGCCATTTTTAGCACAAAATTAGTGAGATCTTCAAAAAAATGAAGATCTTTTTATTTTTTTCTTTACAAAGGGAACAAAGATTCGTATAATAAAAATGCAAACGTTAGTTCGCATAAAGAAAGGATGAGAACATTATGAAAGGAACTCGTCGTTTTGGATTTATTATTGCTGTATTATTAATTGGTATCACTATTGGTCAATTTGGTTTCTTTGTTTCTGCTTTGTTTGTTAGTCCTTTAATTACCTTATGGTTACTACTTTGGGATGATGAAAAAAATACACAAATAGAATATAAACACCAAACGCATCACTATCAAACGAAAACATAGCCTTTTAGCCATTGTATTTTATTTGTTTTTAATTACTATAGATTTAATTTATATTATTGTTAGTTTTCGGAGGTTACTTATTTTTGATATGGCTAACAAAAAAACTAAATACACTGGATCAAATAAAGTAACATAGGCAATGGGTACAAAAAATGTCGCTTTTCCACTTTTGGGAAAAGCGACATTTTTTGCTAGTTTATCTCAATAATCTAATAAAGTGCGTATTTCGTAATCTTCAATTTTATCTCTTCCATGTAAATCTAATAATTCAATTAGAAAAGCACAGCCAACCACGGTTCCTCCTAATTTTTCTATCAAATCGATTGTCACCTTTACAGTACCACCAGTTGCTAATAGATCATCACAAACAAGAACGCGTTGTCCAGGAGTAATAGCATCCTCATGAAGAGTTAAGGTGTCTTCTCCATATTCTTTATCATACGTTACTTCAACTGTTTCACGGGGTAATTTTCCTGGCTTACGAACAGGAGCAAATCCAACCCCTAGTTCATACGCAACTGGACAGCCAACAATAAATCCGCGAGCTTCTGGACCTACTACCATATCAATTTGTTTTTTATCGGCATATTCCACAATTTCATTAACTGCTGTACGAAATGCTTTACCATCTGCCATAAGTGGTGAAATATCTCTAAAAGTAACCCCTTTTTCAGGATAATCAGGAATGCTTGCAATATAATCTTCTAACTTCACTCGTTTTCCTCCTAATAGACGCGCTTAAAATACTTATTTAAATTCTATACCGTCATTTTTATGTTGATAACCAATGCTTTAAAGTGGGTAAATCACTTAATAATAAAAACTCCTCTGTTTTAATCTTACTCAAACGCTTTTGATAAGTTTGACTTTCCGACAATGCTTGTGATTTTGGACTTTCCACTTGATTCATCATCCCATCCTTTATTGTAACAAATCCTAGATCAAAAAACACCTGGATCATAAAAGCCAATAAATTTTCAGGAATATCTAAGTGTTGTGCAACAAGCGATAACTTGTATCTTACATCAACTCGTTGCTGTTTGCTAATGAATTGAAATAATTTTGCATATTGTTCTCTCGTACCCATTCCATCTAGATAAGCCTCGTCTTTTGCTAAGCATATGAAAAAGACACGCGAAACACGAGCGATATGAATGGCATTTTTAGCCTCTTGTAAATCAATTGGGCAATTTATCAATACCATCTGTTGGAAAGTCATATCTTTAATTGTAGCAAGAAAAGATTCTTGATCTTTATACGTTACAACAGGTTGGTCAGTTTTATGACTTAACTCTGTCGCTTCCTTATCAGAAAAGCTAACAAATAACGTAGGCTCTATAAAAGATAAATTTTTCCAATATTTTTTAGAGCGGTAATCGAACACTTGCATATAATTAATACGATAATCTTTTAACATAATCTGCGGAATTCGTTTATGATTCCATTCGTTAATGGATAATTGTCCTACAATATCAGCAGGTTCGCTCTGAAATTCTGCAATATCTGGTCCAAAACCAAAACCAATGCCTTCCACGTTTACTTGCGAATCATCTTTTATAGATAGTTTCAAGTGTTTACCATCTGCTCCGACAGCACGAGTATTTATCACAGTGCAGTCTTTAAATAAAACATAAGGTAAAGGGTTGTCCATTCCAAAGGGAGCTAACGATTGTAGCGCTTCAATATGTTGTAAACTAACGTCAGCTAAACTTAGAATCGTATCAATAGCTAAATTATTTATAGGTTGAATTTGACTCGTATCTAAAATTTCATTAACCTTTTCAGTAAAATAAGATAGACTCTCCCTTGTTATACTGAGTCCCACAGCCGCATGATGACCTCCGAAGCTGGTCATTAATTCTCGAACTTGATCCAAAAGTTTAAAAAGATTAACCGAATCTACACTACGACCAGAACCTTTTAATAGACCTTCTTGCGTAGAGGTTAAAACAATTGTCGGTTGACCCACCTTTTGAGCGATGTTTCCGGCTACAATACCGAGCACACCTTCGTGCCAATTTTGTCCACTAATAATTTGAATTTTTTTGTCTGGTTCAATTTGTTGTATAGCTTCTTCGGTAATCTCTTGCGTAAGAGTTTTTCTTTCATTATTTACTTGGTCAAGCTGTTCAGACAAATGGCGAGCTCTACTTTGATCAAAAGTTGTCAACAATTCTACTGCTTCATTAGGGTCTTTTAAGCGTCCTAAAGCATTTAATCGAGGTGCAATGGCAAACCCAATGGTTGATTCATCCATTGCTTCAGATGAAATTTGACTTACATTTAATAACTCCAGTAAACCAATCCGCTGTGTTTGTTTTAAAGCTTGTAAACCAAAAGTCACGAGTGCCCTATTTTCGTCCGTTAATGAAACCATGTCAGCAACTGTGCCAATAGCTACCAAATCTAAAAAATCAGTAGGGACTTCATCAAGTAAAGCACAAGCGAATTTAAAAGCAACACCTACGCCGGCTAACTCGCCAAAAGGATATCGACCTTCAGGATGACGAGGGTGAATAATCGCATAGGCATTGGGTAAACTTGGAGGAAGTTCATGATGGTCAGTTACAATAACATCTACTCCTTGGCTATTAGCAAAATCAATCGCTTCACTTCCTCCAACGCCATTATCTACTGTTAAAATTAGCCCAACACCGGCAGCAATCTTTTCTTTATATACTTCTATATTAGGCCCATAACCATCTTTGAATCGATTGGGTAAATAATAACAAACGTCAGCACCTAAAAGTTCTAACGTTTCCTTCATAAGAGAGGTACTAGTAATCCCATCAGCGTCATAATCGCCATAAATTAAAATTTTTTCTTCATTTTCTAGCGCTTTTTGAACCCTTGTTATAGCTTTTTCCATACCAAATAACCAAAAAGGGTCATAAAGATGATCAAGTGATGGATGAAAAAAAGCTTTGATTGCTTCTGCACTTTTTATTCCACGTTGCCATAAAAGCTGACCTAAAAATAATGGCATGTTTTCATTTTTTAATTGACTAATAAATTTCTGAGGCAGTTCTGCCATCTCAGGAAATTGCCAATGATAATTTGCTTGTTTCAAGTAACCACTCCTAACCACAACACTGTATTATATCAAACCTAAGTAAAGAAGCAAAGAAAGGACATCACTTGGTATGTGTCAAGTTTATTGAGGTTGAATAAAAAAACCGTCTTTTGGGGCAGACACGAAGTTATTTTCAACCTCACTTTCGTTCGGTTTGCCCTCATTATCTCTAACAAAAACAAGTTTTTATTAGAGATAATTCGGGGTCATTATTAATTGGTTTAATCCTTTGGCGAATTGGCCTAAAGGGGCACTTTTCGCTTTTCCTTCGCCCATTTGCCCTTTAAACGCACCTTCATGA